>NZ_BCPO01000167.1:0-166243 GCF_016586105.1 Burkholderia sp. E168m15 | reverse complement strand
GGCGGTACGAATGCACCATGCGGATTGGTGCATCCGCATCTACCTCGCGCGGCGCCCGCTTGCGATCCTGTCCACTCGGCGGTGCGACGGAGGGCGCCGCATCGCCGGCTCTCCCTCAAACCATCGCAGGAGATGACCATGGACAGGAATCGCATCGAAGGCAAGCTCAAACAGGTCAGGGGTTCGGTCAAGGAAGCACTCGGCAAGGTGACGGGCGACCGCGAGACCGAAGCGGAAGGTGTGGCCGAACAGCAGGCCGGCAAGCTTCAGGAGAAGGCCGGCGAGGCGGCCGATGCGGTGCGTAACCAGACGGGCACCGATCGGCACTGACCGATGACGCGGCGCCCGCAAGGGGCGTTGCGAAGGCCGGCCGGGCCGCCCTCGCAACGATGATGCGTTGCCGGCATGACCACGGTCGGCCTTGACCCGGCGGCGCGGCCGCTGTCTCCTGCCGCAGACTTCCATCCCGGCTCACCGTCATACGGGCCGCGGATCGGCCATGACCACGGAACTTGATGACCAAATCTCACAACATAGTTCCGATATTTCGTTTGCTGCACGGGTATTGGCTACCCACAATCCATTCACCTCTTTCGCGATGAAAGGTTCTTCGGAGACGGAACCGCGGTGATCGGCCAGCCGGTCGGGCGCATGGCGCCTCGGCGGCGCACGCCATCGCCGGCGCGCAGGAGGTTGCCGACGGGCGCCGATCGCGCGTTGCATCCCGACCCCCAGAAGAAGGACAGCCATGACGTTCCGCATTCGTTCGCTTTCCGGCGTCGCACTGACCGCCGCGCTTCTCGCGTTCCAGACGGGCGCGGCCCATGCGCAGGAGACGATCGTCAAGGTCGGCGTGGCCGGCCCGCTGACGGGCGGCGGCGCCGCTTACGGGAAAGACATCGAGAACGGCGTGCGCATGGCGGTCGACGAAGCGAATGCCGCTCGCACGATGGTCGGCGGCAAGCCGGTGAAATTCGTCATCGCGTCGCAGGACGACCAGAGTGATCCGCGCACCGGCGTGCAGGCCGCGCAGCAACTCGCCGACGCACAGGTGGCCGTCGTGATCGGCCACTTCAATTCGGGCACGACGCTGCCCGCGTCGAAGATCTACGCGAAGGCCGGCATTCCGATGATCACGCCGTCGGCGACCAATCCCGACATCACGCGCGCCGGGCTCGGCACCGTGTATCGCGTGATCGCGACCGATACGCAAAACGCGGGCAACGCCGGTGCGTACGCCGCGAGCGTGACGAAGGCGAAGCGCATCGCGATCATCGACGATCGCACCGCGTTCGGCCAGGGCGAAGCCGACGAATTCGAGAAGGCCGTGAAGGCGAACGGCGGCACGATCGTCACGCGCGAATTCACGAACGACAAGGCCGTCGACTTCAGCGCGCAGCTCACGAAGATCAAGAGCACCAACGCCGATCTCGTGTTCTTCGGCGGGCTCGACGCACAGGCCGCGATGCTCGTGAAGCGCATGCGCCAGCTCGGCATCCGCGCGCAGTTCCTCGCGGGCGGCGGCGTGATGAACGCGAACTTCATCAAGCTGGCCGGCAATGCGGCCGAAGGCGCGTCGGTGTGGGAATACGGGCAGCCGCTGTCGCGTCTCGCGAAGGGCAAGCTGTTCGAAACGAAATTCAAGCAGAAGTACGGCGTCGACATGCTCGCGTATGCGCCGTTCGCGTACGACGCGACGTGGATCGCGATCAACGCGATGCAGAAGGCGAACTCGACGAAGCCGGCCGATTTCAACGGCGCGCTGAAGGGCACGCGCTACGACGGCATCACGGGCACCATCGCGTTCACGAACACGGGCGACCTGAAGAACCCGAGCTCGACGCTGTATGAAGTGAAGAACGCCGCGTGGCAGCCCGTCACGACCCAGTCGGCGGACTGAACGCAACCCGCGCGCGGGCTTTCGCGGCGATGCCGGACGTGCTGAAATAGCCGAAGCGATCGTTCACGAAGCCTGCCTGCGGCACGCCGCGCGAGTCGCGGCGCGAATCACCCACAGGCCCTGAGCCTTTTACGTGCAACCGGAGTCAGTCGTGAGTTCTCAAGTCGTCATCGTCGGCGGTGGTGTGATCGGCAGCTCGATCGCTTATTTCCTGCGCGCCACCGATCCCACGGTCGCCGTGACCGTCATCGAGCGCGACCCCACCTATGCCAGATCGTCGTCGGCGCTGTCGGCCGCGTCGATTCGCCAGCAGTTCTCCACGCCGCTGTCGATCGAGATGTCGCTGTTCGGCATCGAGTTCCTGCGCACGATCGGCGAGCGGCTCGAAGTGGACGGCAACCGGCCGTCGATCGATCTGCACGAAGGCGGTTACCTGTTCCTCGCGACGCCGGCCGGCGACGCGACGCTGCGCGAGAACCATGCGCTGCAGACGCGCCTCGGCGCCGATATCCGGCTGATGGACGGCGACGCGCTGCGCGCGAAGTTTCCGTGGCTGAACGTCGACGATCTCGTGTCGGGCGCGTACGGCGTGAGCGGCGAAGGCTGGTTCGACGGCTACGGGCTCGTGCAGGCGCTGCGCAAGAAGGCGCAGGCGCTCGGCGCGCGCTACGTGCCGGCCGACGTGAAGGACGTGGTGCGCGACGGCCGCAGGATCACGCATGTCGTGACGGGCGACGGTGAACGCTATGCGTGCGACACGCTCGTCAACGCGGCCGGCGCATGGACGCGCACGCTGTCGTCGATGATGGGCATCGACATTCCCGTGTATGCGCGGCGGCGCAGCATCTTCAACGTATCGTCGCCGGCGAAGCTCGCCGATTGCCCGCTGCTGATCGATCCGACCGGCGTGTATTTCCGGCCGGAAGGGCGCACGTATATCTGCGGCACGTCGCCGAGCCCGGATCGCGACCCGGACGACCTGCCGCTCGACGAAGTCGACCACGGCCTGTTCGACGACGTGATCTGGCCGACGCTCGCGCACCGCGTGCCGGAATTCGAGGCGCTGCGCGTCGAGAATTGCTGGTCCGGTTACTACGAGTACAACGTGTTCGATCACAACGCGATCATCGGCTACCACCCCGAACTCGACAACGTCGTGTTCGCGAACGGCTACAGCGGCCACGGGCTGCAGCAAGGGCCGGCGACGGGGCGGGGCGTCAGCGAACTCATTCTGGGCGGGCGTTACGACACGCTCGACCTGTCGTCGCTCGGCTGGGCGCGCGTGCTCGAAAACCGGCCGATCGTCGAAAAGAACGTCGTGTAGCGCGGCGTGACCGCCCGGTATGGGGTGGGCGGAATTCTCCTAGTGTCTCAAACCCGTTGGCCCGACTGTGTCGGGCCTTTTTTCGTGGCGTGCATCAGCCGACGCCATAGACGGCATCGCGCAGATCGAGCGTGTACTGCCCGTTCATCCCTTCGTAGAGCGTGTTCGTCAGCGACACGACGGTGAGCCCGCGTGCGCGGTCGACGAACCACGAATGACCGTAGACGCCGCCCCAGCGCCACGTGCCGACGGATTCCGGCGACGCGGCCGCCTGCGGGTCGCGCAACACCGAGAAGCCGATCCCGAAGCCCGCGCCGGGCAGGTCCGGCAATTCCAAATCGCCGGTCTGTACGCGGCCCATCTCGTCGACCAGCTCAGTCGGCAGGATCGTGCCGCCGCCCGCGCGCAGCGTGTCCAGCACCGTCAGCACGTCGCCCGCGGTGCCGACCATCCCGGCGCCGCCCGACGGGAACGCGTGTGCATTCAGCGCGCGCGACGGCGAGTACGTGACGCCGACGAAGCCTTCGTCGATGGGCACCGTCTCGTTCTCGGCGAGCCGGTGCGGCTGCGGCGTGTCGTTCACGTACGGCGTGGCGAGCCGCGCCGGATCGCGTGCGACGAACCCAGTGTCGCGCGCACCGAGCGGGCGCAGCACGAGCGCATCGATCGCATCGGCGAGCGGCACGCCGCAGACGGCCTCGATCAGCGCACCGATGACGTCGATCGACAGCGAATAATTCCAGCTCGTGCCGGGCGCGAACAGCAGCCGCACGCTCGCGATCCGGCGCAGGTTTTCGGCGAGCGTGATCGATGCGCCATCCAGCCCGTCGGAGACACCCGCACGCGCATAGGGGCCGTTCGCGTCGGTTTCGTTGAAACGATAGTCGAGGCCGGCGGTATGCACGAGCAACTGGCGCACCGTGATCGTCGGCACGCGGCCGTCGGGCAGCGCCGGACGGAAGTCGGGCAGCCAGCGCGCGATGTCTTCGTCGAGCGACAGCTTGCGTTGCGCGACGAGCGCCATCGCGGCCGCCGACACGATCGGCTTCGTCACCGATGCGAGCCGGAACAGCGTGTCCTCGCGCATCGGCGTACGCGATTCGCGATCCGCGAACCCGGCCGCGCGGCGATAGACGAGCTCGCCGTCGCGGGCGACGAGGACGACCGCGCCGACCAGCCGCTGCGTGTCGAGCTGGCGGGACAGGACCGTGTCGATGCGCTCGGCGAGCGCCGGATCGGTGGACGACTGCTGTGACGATGCGGGAGAGGAGGTCATCGAAGTTTCCGTCGTGAAGGGCCTGGTCGACATGTTATGAGGCGGTTGCCGCACGCGTCGTTAATCCTTACTCCGAACAGGGCGATGGGCGCGGCATGGGCCGGCATGGGCGAACACCGACCCCGGCGGCCGACAAAATAGGCGCCAATCGTCCGGCGGCGTTCGTTAGAATCTGCTTTCGTCGAGGAAATGACGCATTTGCATGGTGCAGAGCAGTATCGAATCGAAGACGCTGCTTGTCCTGATTCCATCGTTCATCTTTCACCGGAGGCGAGCATGCCAGGTTTACTTCCCGATGTTGACCGCGAGGGGCTCCTCGAATATTCGGTGGTGTACACCGATCGCTCGGTCAACCATATGTCGCAGCGCTTCCAGGGTGTCATGCGCGACATCTCCGCCACGCTGAAAAAAGTCTACAACGCGAAATCGGTCGCGATCGTCCCGGGCAGCGGGACGTTCGGCATGGAAGCCGTGGCGCGACAGTTCGCGACGAACGAGAAGTGCCTCGTGATCCGCAACGGCTGGTTCAGCTTTCGCTGGTCGCAGATCTTCGACATGGGCAGCATTCCGTCCGAGACGACGGTGCTGAAGGCGCGCCCGGTGGAAGCGGGCAGGCAAGCGGCCTATGCGCCGGCGCCGATCGATGAAGTGGTCGCCGCGATCAAGGAAAACAAACCCGATCTCGTGTTCGCGCCGCACGTCGAAACCGCGTCCGGGATCATGCTGCCCGATGCGTACCTGCGCGCGGTGGCCGATGCCGTGCATGCGGTCGGCGGCATGTTCGTGCTGGATTGCATCGCGTCCGGCACCGTGTGGGTCGACATGCAGGCGAGCGGCGTCGATATCCTGATCAGTGCGCCGCAAAAGGGCTGGAGCGCGTCGCCGTGTTGCGCGATGGTCATGTTGAGCCCGCTCGCACGCGAGCGTATCGATGCGACGACCAGCACCAGCTTCGCGTGCGATCTGCGCAAGTGGCTGCAGATCATGGAAGCGTACGAGGGCGGCGGGTTCGCGTATCACGCGACGATGCCCACGGACAGCCTCACGACGCTGCGCGACGTGATGAAGGAAACCGACGCATACGGCTTCGACAAGGTGAAGGCGGAACAGCTCGAACTCGGCGAGCGCATTCGTGCGCTGCTGACGGAGAAGGGGTTCAGGAGCGTGGCCGCGAAAGGGTTCGAGGCGCCGGGTGTCGTGGTGAGCTACACGGACGATGACGGGATTCGCACCGGGAAGAAATTCGCCGATGTCGGTTTGCAGATCGCGGCGGGCGTGCCGTTGCAATGCGACGAGCGGGAGGACTTCAAGACGTTCCGGCTCGGGTTGTTCGGTCTCGACAAGCTGCATGATGTCGATGGCGCGGTGAAGCGGTTTGCCGATGCGTTGAACCGGATTGTTTGACGCGGTTTTGCGGAGTGGAGTGTTTGGGTGGCCGCCGCTCAACCGTTGAGCGGCGGCTTTTTAGTCGTTGAAAACGCAACCATTCTGGATCGTGACATGACCGAAGGCGCTCTAACGTTTGCCAGTCAGGCTGAATGGGAAAGCTGGTTGGGGCAGAACGGCGGCACGTCGACCGGAGCATGGCTGCGGCTCGCGAAAAAAGGCGCGGGGCAGCGAACCGTCAGCTATGAAGCGGCGGTGGAAAGCGCCCTCTGCCACGGCTGGATCGATGGCCAGAAGAAGGCCGAGAGCGAGCAATACTGGTTACAACGCTTTACCCCGCGCTCGGCGAAGAGCATCTGGTCCAAAATCAACAAGGACAAGGCCGAAGCGCTGATCGTCGCCGGCAGGATGCGCCGGGCCGGCCTGCGTGAAATCGAGAAGGCCAAACAAGACGGCCGTTGGGAGGCTGCCTATACGTCGGCCAGCAATGCGATCGTGCCGGACGACTTGCAGGCGGCTCTGGACGCCAATCCCAAAGCCGCGAAGTTTTTTGCGACGCTGAACAGCCGTAATCGCTATGCGATCCTGTTCCGGATACAGAACGCCAGGAAGCCTGAAACACGGGCACGCAAAATCGCGGAGTTCATCGACATGCTGAAGCGGGGCGAGACGTTTCATCCGTAGGGCTGTGCTGCCGGCGGCATGCCAGAAGAACCGCGCGGGACCGGGAACAGCTGAACGCGGACAGCTACCGCACCCAGTGACGGAAGCGTTCAATTTTTCGGCGCGCCGAGATCAGTTGTGTCGTGTGTGTGGATTCGGCCATGGAATATGGGCCTTGCGCGCGCCGCTTGGGATTGCAGTGTACGAATAAGAAATTCAATCCGGAGACGGAAGGGCCGAAGACTTGTTTGAACGAGGTCTCCAGGAGGGGCGTCGATCCTTGCGTCAGATGCGCTATGCAGTTGGGATTCTGATGTGACGGAATTGGCTTCATTGGCACGGTGTGGTCAGTTCACGTTGTGCGATTTTATGAATGACTTTGTTTATAAAAATAAAGCGCTCAAGGTATGGTTGGTCGTCGACTTGCATCTACCTGACGAAATTGACAGTTACATTTCATTTAAATGTTAATTTAAATTGATTTGCAGCTAAATCTGTCATTTCGATTAATGGAATAATCAGGAGGGGATGTGATTCATCGAATGCTGTTTGCCGGCGCGATTGTGCTTACAACGGCGATGCCTGCCCATGCGGGAAGTGCCACGGACGTCTCTCCCATCTGCACGACAGTCCGGACCGAACCAACCAGGGACTCGCTATTGAGCCGAAGCAGTTATTGCCAGAAAACGGTTCCGCTCGAATATGTCGCGAAGGACGATCAAAACAATGAAATCGGGCGAGTGGCTATCGACGCCTACGCGTATTCCGACAATCCATCGAATCAGCTCGCATGGCCATTGAAGTTCCGATTTCGCACACGCATCATTTCCGGCAATCCGGGCGGCCTGATGATCAAGCCTATCGTCGAATGCGGTTCGGATTGCACGGTTGCACCCAATGCCGGCGTACCGCTTGCCCTCGGCGGGCTGTCCAACGAAATATCGGTGATGGTCACGCCGAACATGGGATCCAGTAACCCGCTCAGGTTCAGTCCGACTCTCGAGTATCGGGTCGCGAAGTCGGGAGACTCGTTCGATAACGGTGCAAGCGTGAGTCCGTACGCAGGCGTGGGTTATATTCCCGACATTCGATGCGACGTCGCGCTCGTCAAGAGCAACTCGCAAGGATGCGTCTACGAGGACGCACCGGCGGTTCTCCGTACCATCGTCGCCACGAATCCCGACGTCGACGAATCGGCAATCCATATTCGCGAGGCGCAGGCGGCCGGCCGCCCCGGCAAGTTCGTGCCGAAGGGTGACGGCACGATTTTTCCTGATACCTGGGAGTCCAGGCCGCTGACACGCACGCGCGACGCAACGCTTCGGCGGGACAATCGGGATGCATCCAAGAAGCAATGCGTCGCGAAATACGGCTCGGTTAACGGCCAGTGCACGTTCACCGGCGATCCGGACGAAACGCCGACCGATTGCGATTGCGACGAGTATCCGTTTGCGTCGACCGAGCAGGGTGCATCAAGTGACCCGGAAGTATCGGTCAAACGTATCGATGCCAGCGATAATCGACGCGCGGGCGCTTTTCTCGGCAATTTCTATTTGAACCAGCGCGTGCTCGACCAAGAGAAATTCTACGTCGATGTCGGCTCTCAGCAGCCTGCGGCAAAACGTTGAGCCGCAGGGAAGGAAACGCGTGCCGTTGCCGCGGTTCGCGGGTATCTTCGGACCGCGGCACGAAAACATTCACCATATGAGCGATCACGAGAACTTCCCTTTCTGGCTTAACCAGCCCTATGAACGCTGTCGCCGCGTCGTGCCGGGCGCGATGCAATCCGAGACAGTGCCGATCGAGGATGCGCTGACGCGCGTGACGGCGGCCGATGTTTTCGCACCGGAGAATGTCCCGCCCGTTCCGCTCGCTGCGGTCGAAGGCTATGCATTGCGCGCATCCGATACCGTACATGCGACGCATGGTGCACCGGTCGAGCTCGATTTCGAGTTCAGTCGGCGCGCACTGGCTTCGTCGGCGGGCAGTCCGGCGGCTCGCGCAATCCACGCGCAGTGTGCGGTCGATGTCCCTCCGTATTTCCCGCTGCCGGAAAACGCCGACACCGTCGTCCCGAAAGGCGGTCTTGAAGTGACGCATCGCGACGCTCGGTCTTTCCTGCTGCTGCACGCGCCGTTATCCGCCGGGCAACACGTCATCGCTTCCGGCAGCGAATATCGACAAGGCAGCCTGCTCCTGCCCAAGGGCAGCCGGATAACGGCCGAATTGCAGATCGCGCTGACAGCGGCAGGCGTCCGCGATATCGAGGTGACGAAACGGCCGCGCATTGGCGTAGTGATCGTCGGGTATGAGCAGCGCGCTCCCGGCATCGCTCGCGAGCAATGGCAGCGGCCCGATACGAGCGGACCGTATATCCGTGCGGTACTGCAGCGCTGGGGATACAGGGTGTCGTCGATCGAGTACATCGAGCCGCCGGACATGACACTGCCGCCGCTCGAAGTGCAACAGAACGAGTACGCATTCCAGAAGAAGCTCGCCGAGTTCGCGCAACGTTACGACCTGATCGTCGGAGCCGGATTGCCTGCCACGCCGCCCTTCCGGGACATCGGACTGAATGCGCAACGAGTGTATTCGCGCGACGAGGCGACCGTCGAGATCAGACAAACACCGGCTGATCGTTTCAACTTCGGACGCAGTGACGATCGCTCGCCACCGAAGAAGACCACACTCCCGTTCACGCGGCCCGATGGTACGCAAAGCGGGATGACGGTCCTGACGAGCTACGATCAGGCCACGCTGATCAACCTGCCGGGCCACACGAGCGCAGTGGCGATGCTGATGCACGCGATCATGCCGCGTGTGCTCGATTTGCTCGAGCACGCCGCAACGCCCGGGCCGCATTGGGAAACCGGCATCATCGACCACAGCGTCGAGCGCGATGCCCAACTGAACGCGATGCGATGGGGTAACCTGCATCGTGGGGCCGACGGACACGTGGTCGTCCGCCTGCTTCCGCCCGAAGGCGACGGGTTGATCAGCGGTGTCGTGCATGCCGATGTGCTCGCCGCGATCCCGGCTGCGGAATATCCAATGGCTGCAGGTTCCTCCGTGCTGTTCCTGCGTCTCGATCGCGACCTTTCCAGCGAGCCGCCGCGCCAGACGGCGGCGACATCCGCCGAGGGAGCCTCACAATCGCCGCCAGCGGTTGAAACCCGTACGACAACCGTCGATATCGATGACGCACGCCCCATCGACCTTCGCGACACGTGGCAATGGCTCGACGCAGCATTCGCCGCCGATGCGTCACGCCTGCCTGGCGGACTCAACGGACCCGCGTCCGACGACGACATCGCTGCCTTACAGGTCGCGCTGGGTGCGACGCTGCCTGACGCACTCGTCGACAGTCTGCGGATTCACGATGGACAGGCGGCGTTGGGCGAGGCGTTTTCTGGAAGCGATGCGCTGCTGAGTGCCCGCGAGATCCTCGCGCAATGGCGCATCTGGAAAGGTCTCGTGGACGCTGGCGATTTCGGTGACATGACATCGGAACCGGATGCGGGCATCGCCGATGACTGGTACAACCTGAAATGGATTCCGTTTACGCATGACGGCAGCGGTAATCACTTGTGTGTCGACCTCGATCCCGCTGAGGGCGGCGTCGCCGGACAAGTGATTCGGGTCTGGCATGATGATGCGCGGCGCGAGCGTATCGCGAGGAGTTTTCCGGAGTGGCTTGCCGGTATCGCGTCGGCGCGACAATCAAGTTGAGTACCCGTGGAGCGTGTGGTCGTGCCATCTCGTCGATAATCGACGCGTGACGCGATGCGGCGAGATGGCGGCTCAGACTCAACGGAGAAACGAGCGATGGTTTCAAAGAACGTCCGCAGAGCGACGGCAGACGATGTCCCGGTGCTGACACAGATCCGGAACGATGCACATGCCAGAAAAGTCGCGCACGGCGACTACGTGTGGGGCAGGGATGGCGACGGCTTTTCCGAGCGGTGGGTGCGAAACCATGTCGCCGAGAAAGCCGTGTACGTCGTCGAACAGGATGGCGCGCTGGTCGGCACGTTCTCGCTCGACTTCGACGAGGACAGGCACTGGGGGCCGCAAGCGCCGATCGCCGGTTACGTGCATGGGCTTTGCGTGCGGCAAGGTTTCAACGGGCTCGGACTCGGCGGCTTCATGCTCGACTGGTGCGCTCATGAGGTGAGCCGCTTGAACCGGCGTTTGCTTCGACTCGACTGCGGCGCTGAAAACACGAAGCTCTGCGCTTACTACGAGTCGCTGGGCTTTGTCCGCGTCGGATTGAAAACGGACGGTATTGTCTGGTCCCTGTACGAAAAACCTGTCAGTTCGGCCAGCCGGTGATCGCGGCGGTCCGTCTGCAAACGCTGCAAGTGGGCCGCACGATTGACCATCGCGCGTTCGCGAACGTTCGACGTCACTCGACGCCGCGTCACCGTTGCCCTGCTACGCAGGCAACAGCCCCGCTTTACGATAATTGTCGATCAGCGCGTCATAGAGCGAGAGATCGGCGCGACTCCGCGCGATGAGCTGCGCGCCGGCGATGGCCGCGAAGATGGCCCGCGCCCGCTGTTTGCTCTCCCGGGCGCCGACCACGGCCGCCGCGGACAGAGCCTTGCTCAGCCACGCGACATTCACGTCGGCGAAGGCCAGGACTTCTTTCATCACGACTTCCGGCAGATCGTCGGTTTCGGCGGCCATGAAGCTGCAAAGGCACAGGCGGTTGCCGGTCTCGAGCGCCTTGCGGAAGGTATCCGGATAGCGACGCAGGCAATCCAGCGGATCGCGCGAGTTGGCCAGCATGTCGTCCAGCGCCGCCGCTGAATCCTCCCAATAACGCCTCGCTACCGCTGCGCCAAGATCGGCCTTGCTTTCGAAGTGGTGGTAGATGCTCGCGGCCTTGATCCCCACCTCGCTGGCGAGATCCCGATAGTTCAACCCGCCGTAGCCGTGCGTCTGCGCGAGCCTCGTGGCGGCCGCCAAGATTCTTTCTCTCGAGTTCGAGCTCGCGTCGTTCGCCACTGCTTCAGTCTCCGCGCACGGGAAAAGGGTGTTGACACCCCGGATTGTACCTTATATGGTTAACCTAACAAACGTTAGGTAGATTCATGGGCGACGTGTCTTTCACGTCGTCCCACCCCGTGGAACCGACTACGGAGCGCTCCCGCAATGACTTCCAGCAACGTCGATTTCGATGCAGCCCGACTGCCCCCGATGAAGATCCACGATTTCCCGACTGGGCCCTATCCGACCCGCGTGCGTATCGCGCTGGCCGAAAAAGGGCTGCAATCGCGCGTCGAGTTCGTGATGGTCGATCTTTACCAGGGCGAGCACAAAAAGCCCGAGTTCATCGCCGGCAAGAATTATTCGGGTACGTTGCCGGTGCTGGAGCTCGATGATGGCACCTGTATCGCCGAGTGCACGGCCATTACCGAATACCTCGACGCGCTCGATGGCGCGCCCACGCTCACCGGCAGCACGCCCCGCGAGAAGGGCATCATCCACATGATGAGCAAGCGCGCCGAGCTGGAGCTGCTCGATGCCATCAGCGTCTATTTCCATCACGGCACGCCGGGGCTGGGCCCCGACGTCGAGACGTATCAAAACCCGGAGTGGGGGTTCCGCCAACGCGACAAGGCACTGAGGGGCATGCGCTACTTCGATGCCGTTCTGCAAAGCCGGCCGTATGTCGCGGGCGAGGCGTTCTCGATGGCCGACATCACCGTTATCGGCGGTCTGATCTTTGCGATGCTCGTGAAGCTGGCGGTGCCCGAGGAGTGCGAGGCGCTTCGAGCCTGGTACGCGAGAATGCGCCAGCGCGAGAGCGTCAGGAACCAGCCGGTGTTTGCCAACCTGACTTGATCTGGCGCGGCCGCCGGCCGATAACGGGCAGGGGGTTCACGCAGCCCCTGCACGGCGCACATTGAACGGCGCGGGCGTGGCAGGCGATGCTTCGTTGTATGAAGTAATCGCTGTCATACGGCATGAAATCCTATTCCGTTGAGTCGGCCAGAGTGGCGGGCACCGTGGTCTGCACTGAGCCTCGGCCGCCGCCTCGCCCTACACCGATTCCGTCGCGCCGCCCGCCACCGGGCGCAGATGGTGGCGCAACAGCGGCGCGGTGACCGCGGTGGTGAACAGCGCGAAGATCACCAGCATCGTGTAGACGTTCTGCGGCAGGATGCGCAGTTGCAGCCCGATCGACAGGAAGACCAGTTCCATCAGGCCGCGCGCGTTCATCAGCGTGGCGATCACCGTCGCGTCGCCGCTCGTGTGCCCCGTCAGTCGCGCGCCGGCGAACACGCCCAGGTATTTCCCCGCGAAGCCGACCACGATGAAGGCCAGCAGCCAGAGCCATTGCGCATGGGCGGTGACGTCGAAGAACTGCAGGTTCAGGCCCGCGCAGGCGAAGAAGATCGGCATCAGGATGGTATGCAGGAAGCCGCCCAGCAGGCGGTCGAACTGCTCGCGCACGCTCGGTACGTCGCGCAGCAGCATGCCGATCAGCAGCGCGCCGAACGCGCTATGGAAGCCGAGCTGCGAGGTGATCCATCCCGACACCAGCACCGAGGCGACCAGGATCGCCACCGTGTCGCGCGACCAGCCCTGCGCAAGCGAGCGCCCGACCACGCGCAGCAGCACACCCTTGGCCGCGATCACGAGCAGCGCCACGTAGGCGACGAGCAGCACGACGTTCACGCCGAGGGTGCGCCATCCGGCGGCGTTGTGCGACAGGCAGACGAGCAGCGAGAGCGCGCCCCAGCCGAGCAGGTCGCCGACCATCGCCGCCGACAGCGCCGACGCGGCGCCGGCATGCCGCGTGAGATTCAGGTCGGTCACGATGCGCGCCATCACCGGCACGGCCGATACCGACAGCGCCACGCCGCAGAACAACACGAACGGCCAGAACGGCTGCTGCGGCGCCAGGACGTCGTGGGCGAGCCAGCCCACCATCAGCCCCCCGCCGAACGGCAGCAGCATGCCCGGCACGGCGATCAGCACCGGGCCGAGCAGCGCGCGTTGCGCCGGCAGGCGCACGTCGAGACCGATCTCGAACATCAGCAACGCGAGGCCGATCTCGCCGATGCGACTGATCGCCGAGGTGTTGTCGGGCGTGAACAGCTCGTGATAGAGCGACGGCGTGACGACGCCGAGCGCGAGCGGGCCGAGCAGGATGCCGCCGGCGATCTCGCCGATCACCTTGCATTGCCCGAGCCGCTCCGCGATCGCACCGCAGCCGTTACAGACCAGAACGACGAGCGCCACTTGTATCAGCCACATCACGTGTTCCTTGAGCAAGAAGGGAAAAAATCGTTTCGCGACCGTGCGGCCCCGCGGGGCGCGCGGCAGTGGGTTCAGTCGAGCAGCGCTTCCGAATCGACGCTGTCGAAGATGATTTCGCGCACCAGTTCGCTGGCGCCGGCGGCGATCGTGCCGGCGGTCGCGTCGCGATAGAGCCGCGCGACATCGGATTCCGACAGGTAGCCGCGCGCGCCGTGAAATTGCGCGCACAGATGCGCCGCTCGCTTCGCCAGCTCGGTGCTGCGCAGCTTCAGGATCGACGCGTCGCCGCTGCCGAGCCTGCCGCCCACGTATTGCTGCACCAACTGATAAGCGAAATGACGCAGCAGCCGCAATTCGGCGATCAATTCGACCAGTTCGTGACGGATCGTCTGGTTCGCGCTCAGCGGGGCGCCGCGCACCACGCGCTGGCGCACGAAGCGATTCATCAGCCGGATGCTGCATCCCGCGCCGCCGAGCGCGAGCATGCCTGCCACCATGCGCTCGAAGTCGAGGCATCGCATCAGGCAGGTGAACGCCTTGTCGGGCTTGCCGAGCGTGTTCTCGCGCGGCACCGCGACGTCCTCGAAGCGGATGTCGCAGACGTCGGCGCTGCGCCAGCCCAGCAGGTTCAGCGGCGTGCGCGTGACGCCGGGCGCCTCGGCATCAACGACCAGCAGGCTGCAACCGCCCAGTGCGTGGCGCTGCGCGTTGCTGCGGACCAGCGCGACGATTAGCGTGGCCTGCGAGCCGTTCGAGACGAAACGTTTCGTGCCGTTCACGCGCCAGCCGTCGCCGCTCGCCGCGGCGCTGCATTGCAGGTCGCTCAGGTCGCTGCCGGCCTGATCCTCGGTGATGGCGAGCGCCGCCACGGCCGTGCCGTCGCGCATCCTCGCCAGATAGCGCTCGCGCTGTGCGTCGTTGCCGAACCAGGCGAGGTAGGACGCCGCCATGAACGCATGCACGCCGATCGCGGCGCGCACGCCCGCATATCCGAGGCGTCCCAGCTCCTCCAGGAACACCGCGCTGCGCACGAAGCCTTCGCCCGCCAGCGGCAGGTCCAGCCAGCCCTCGGCGGCCAGCGCCGGCCAGATGGCGCGCGGAAGATGGCCGCGCGCCTCGGCGCCCTCGGCTTCGGGCAGCAGGCAGGCCTGCAGGCGCTCGCGCAGCTCGGCCGCGAGGCCGCGATACGACTCGTCCGGATAGGGACTGGACATGGGTAGCCTCGTTACTTCACCGAGACCACGCGATGCGCGGGCAGCACGTCGGTGAAGCGGCCGGTGATCTTGAACACCGCGCTCGGCGTACCGGCCGCCGCCCACAGTTCGTCGAACTGGAGCAGGTCCTCGTCCACCAGCAGCGCAACTTCCTCCCGGTGGCCGAACGGCGGCACGCCGCCAATCGCGAAGCCGGTGGTTTCCTTGACGAAGTCGGCATCGCCCTTGACGATCTGCGCGCCGATCAATTCGGAAATCGCCGCCTCGTTCACGCGGTTCGGCCCGCTGGCGAGCACCACCACCGGCCGGTTGCCGGCCAGCGAGCGAAATACCAGCGACTTGACGATCTGCGCCTTCTGGCAGCCGAGCGTGCGCGCGGCGTCGTCGGCGGTGCGCGTGGAGGCGGGCAGTTCGAGGACTTCCATCTGCAGGCCGCGATCCGCCAGCAGATCCTGGAAATATTGGGCGCGTTTGCTCAGGCTCATGCTTGTCACTCCAGTGTCTGTTTCAGATGTCGATGATCGATCTTGCCGTTGGCCGAGATCGGCAGTTCGTCGCAAAGATGGATTTGTGCCGGCACCATGTACGCGGGCAGGACTTCGGCCAGCGCAGCCCGAATCTGCTCGACCCCGCTGGCTTCGCTCTTGGGCACGACGAACGCCACCAGCCGCTTCTCGATGCCGTTGTCATGCACGGTCACATAGCTGCGCCGCACTTCGGGCCGGTTCTGCAGATGGAACGCGATCTCGCCGAATTCGATCCGGAAGCCGTTGATCTTGACCTGGTCGTCCAGGCGCCCCTTGAACACCAGCACGCCGTCCTCGCGCAGGTAGCCGATATCGCCGGTGTGATAGAGCCGCTCGCGTCGCCCCGCGATCTCGTATTCGACGAAGCGCTCGCGGGTGATCTCCGGCATGCCGAGGTAGCCGGGTGTCAGGCCCGGCCCCGCGACGCAGATCTCGCCGGGCTCGCCGGCGCGGCACAGCGCACCCTGGTCGACGACATAGAGGCGCGTGTTCTGGATCGGCAGGCCGATCGGCAGCATGGTTTCGTCGGGGCCGATCTCGCGCACCGGATACCAGGTCGTGAAGGTCGTGCATTCGGTCGGACCGTAGACGCTGACGATCCGGTCCGCGCCGTAGCGGCGCAGTGCCTCGTTCATGTGGCGCAGCGAGTGGGCCTCGCCGCCGGTCAGCACCGTCTCGACGCTCGCGAGCGTCGCCGGCGCTTCGTCGACGAGCGCGTTGAACAGCGCGGTGGTCAGGAACAGCAGGTTGATCCGGTGGCGCTCGATCAGGTCGCGCAGGCGCGACGCGCGCACGAAGCCGTCTTCGTAGACGACGCACGCGCCGCCATTGAGCAGCGGTCCCCAGATCTCGAAGGTCGCGGCATCGAACGTGACCGGCGCCATCTGCAGCACGCGGCTTTCCGTGTCGAGCCGCGCATAACGCGCGCCGAAGACCAGCCGCGCGACGCTTCGATGCTCGATCGGCACACCCTTGGGCTGGCCGGTGGAGCCCGACGTGAAGTTGATGTAGGCGATCGAGGCCGCCGTCGCACGCCCGTGGGGCGCTTCGCGTCGGCCTTCCTCGCGGAGCGCGTCGACCGACACCGGCAGCGCGCGGCACGCGCCGAGCGCCGCGGGCGCCGGGCCGGCCGCGCCGTACAACGCATGGCGGCAGCCGGTCTGCTCGAGCAGGTGCGCGATGCGCTGGGCGGGCCAGGCCGCGTCGAGCGGCAGGTAGGCCGCGCCGGCCTTGACGATCGCCAGCAAGGCGGCCACCAGATCCACGCCGCGCGGCAGAACCAGCGCGACCACGTCGCCGGGGCGCACGCCCTCGTCGATCAGGCGCCAGGCCAGCGCATTGGCGCAGTCGTCCAGCTCACGATAGGTGCAGGTGCGGCTCGCCGTGATCACGGCTGCCGCGTCCGGCCGGCGCGCCACAACGCGGTCGAACAACTCGCCGATGCTCGCATCGTCAGGGTACGGCACGGACGTCTGGTTGATCCGCTCGTGAAGCGACCATGCGGCTTCATCGCAGCGAAGCGATTTCATCGAACTAGCTCCTCAAACGAGTGGCCATGTGCGCAAGCAGCGGTTCGCGATGGCTATCGAGAAAGAAATGCGCGCCGTCGAACCCGACCAGCTCGCATCCGGATGTAGTGAAGCCGCGCCAGCCGGCCACGCTGGCCTCGCTGTCGATCGGATCGGCGTGGCCGTAGTAGACATGCAGCGGTACGTCGAGCGGCGTGCGGTGCCAGTTGCCCCACAGCTCCGCGAGCCGCATGTCGGCGCGCATGATCGGCAGCATCAGGTTCATCAGCCGTTCATCTTCGAGCACCTCGGTCGGCGTGCCGCCCATGGTGCGCAACGCGGCGCGGAACGCCGGCTCCGGCAGTTCGTGCAGGTAAGGCCGCGCCTGCGGACTGTCGGGGCTGCGGCAACCGCCGATGAACAGCCCCCGGCAGGTGCCCGGCGGCAGCACCGGGCGCATCCGCTGCGCGATCTCGTAGGCGAGACGGCCGCCGAAGCTGTGCCCGAACAGCGCGTGCGGCTCGCCGAGATACGGCGCGAGCGCGCTCGCGCAATCCTCGACGAGCGCGGGCCATTCGCCGTACAGCGGCTCGCGCAGGCGCATGCCGCGGCCGGGCAGGCGCACCGCCACCAGCTCGACATCCGGGGCGAGGTACTCGACCCAGTTGCGGAACAGGTCGGCGCTGCCGCCCGCATAGGCGAAACAGATCAACCGCAGCCGGGGAGCGGCCACGGGGCGCGGAACCAGGCACCACCGTGCCTGGGCCGCGCCGGCTTGCACCTGCGTCACGAGGTGCGCGTTTCGCTGTGTTGCGCGATGTGGCTCGCGATGTCGGACAGGCGGCTCTGCTCGAACAGCGCCTCCGGGGTCAGCGCATCCTCGCCGAAGCGCTCTTCCACGCGCGAAAGCAGCTTGACCGCGGTGATGGAGGTGCCGCCCGCCGCGAAGAAGTCGCTGTCGGCGTTCTCGACCCGCAGGCCCAATGCACCGCAGGCCTCGACCAGCCACGCCTCGATGTCGGTGATATCGTTGCGATTGCTCATGGTGTTTAGTGCTCCTGCCGGGTTAGTTGGCCTGGAAACGGAAGCCGTTGACGTTCTCGGTGACGAAACGGTTGTGACCGAAGGCGTCCTGGCCCGCGACCTGCACGCAGCCGAACTTGTCGAGACTGGCGCTGCCGCCGAATTCTTCCAGCGTGTTGGAATACGGATAGACGCGCACCGAGTTGGGCAGATAGCGCGCGGCGAAGCCCAGCCGCATCTTGTCGGTCAGCCCGCTGTGCGGATGCGACGCGTGCATGAGCGTCGACCAGAAGATGATGAACTGGCCCTGGCGCATGACCATCGACTTGGCCTGGCTCTCGTCCGGGCTCCAGTTCGGGTCCTTCTGCAGCTGCCGGTAGTCGTAGCCGAAGAAGCCGCGGCGCACGCCCTGTTTTTCCCGGTTGTTGATGGCGTCCTCGCGATATTCCATGACCTTCGATTCGTCGTAGTTCATGGTGCGATGCGTGCCGGGAATGAACTGCAGGCAGCCGTTCTCGATGGTGGCGTCGGTAAACGCCGACCAGACCGTGATGGTTCCGCCGAACTGCGCATCCTCCGGCCACACGATCTGCGGGTGCTTGGAGCCGGCCACGTTGGAGAAGTTGTCGGCCTGATGCCAGTCCGTGCCCTCGTCGCCCGGATACTTCGGGAAGAACTCCGAGCGCCAGCACAGTACGTCCGGGCCGAGGATGCTCGCGACCCGGTCGGTGATTTCCGGGCGCGTGATGTGCGAGGCCAGGAAGTCGACATCGAGATGGCGATCGTAATTGGCCAGATTGGTGACGCCTGAAATCGATTTTTCCTGGCTGTAGATGGCCTTTTTGGTGTTCAGCAGCTTGGGGCGCAGCGCCTGAAGGTTGGCTTCCATCTGGTCGCTGGGATAAAGATCGAACGGCCCGATATAGCCGTTGCGATGAAAATCTGCCAATTCTTGCTGGCTCAAAGCAAACCTGGTACTACGTACCTCGATAGTATTGTTCATGGTTATTTTTACGGCCCTCGAAAGATAGAACTGCATTGCTCGACTGCGACATCAAAAAGCGAATATCTTTTATTGTTGTTACGTTTTTGTTTTTAATCCGGGAGTTTGATTCGCGCTGCGGCATGCATGTCGCAAGCCGCAGGCGATACAGCTGCTCAGCCCTGCAGGGCCGGCTTGGCGTGGCTCATGCCGAACTTGATCGGCGCGCCGCGCGGTTTCTTCTGCTCGATTTCCATTTGATCGATAATATCGCGAAATTCGATTTGATGGTCGGCCATTTCGCCCATCAAGAGCGCGATTACCGCGAGGTGGGACGGCACCACACCTTTTTGTGAATAATTGGTGATTGAATTTTCATTCATCTTCACCAGGCTCGCGAATTCCCGTACGGTCAGCCGCGCGCGTTTGAGCTGATCGCGGAATTCGAAATACGTCATTACGGACACAACGGCTCTCCTTCAAAAAGCTCCGGGGTTTTGCCTGAACAAATCCGCCCTGCACGATTTCTCGATTCCGCGATCCCGGGCAACGGCCCGCTTACATCTTCACCTGGTCGAGGAACGTCTTCTTGCCCGCCTTGTAGACGTACAGCGAGATCACGCCATGCGCGAGATCGCCATGCGAATCGAACTGGGTTTCACCGACCACGCCGTGATAGTCGGTCGGCGGCATCTGCGCGAGGATCTTGGCGGGGTCGGTGGATTTCGCCCGCTTCATCGCATCGACGATGATGTACACGGCGTCATAGGCGAACGGCGCGTCGTATTCGACTACCTGTCCGAAGCGCTTCTTGTATTTCGCCTGGAACGCCTCGCCGCCCGGCATCGTCTGGATCGCCGCGCCGGCCTGCGAGCACACCACGTTCTCGGTCGCATCGCCGGCGAGATTGGCCAACGATTCCGTGCAGACGCCATCGCCCGTGAAGACGCGTGCGCGCAGGCCGAGCTGCTTGGCTTGCTTGGCGAACGGGCCGCCGGTCGAATCCGAGCCGCCGTACATGATCGCGTCAGGCGTCTCGCCCTTGATCTTGGTGAGTACCGAGCGGAAGTCGATGGCCTTGTCGCTGGTGGCATCGTGCGACAGCACGGTGATGCCCAGCTCCTTCGCGCGCTTCTCGAATTCGTTTGCCAGGCCCTGGCCGTAGGCGGTCGAATCGTCGACGATCGCCACACGATGGATGTTGCCCAGCTTCTTCGCATAGTTCGCCAGCGCCGGGCCTTGCTGCGCGTCGGTGGCCACGACCCGGAAGGTGGTCTTGAAGCCCTGCTGCGTGTAGACCGGATTGGTCGAGGACGGGGAGATCTGCGTGATGCCGGCTTCGCTGTAGATCTTCGAGGCCGGGATCGACGTACCCGAGTTCAGGTGACCGACCACGGCCACCACCTTGTCGTCGACGAGCTTCTGGGCCACTTGCGTGGCCGTGCGCGGATCGGCTGCGTCATCCTGTGCGTCGAGCTGCAACGTGACGGAATGCCCGCCGATCGTCAGGCCTTTCGCGTTGATTTCCTCCACCGCGAGGCGCGCGCCGTTTTCGTTGTCTTTACCAAGATGCGCGATCCCGCCGGTCAACGGCTCGACGCTGCCGATCTTCACGACTATCGGGTCTGCACTCGCTGCCGTCGCGGCGGCAAGCGCCAACACCGAAAGCGTGGCGTTCAGCGAAAGCTTGAATGCGCTGGATAAATTTGCTCGTTTCAAGTGCGGCTCTCCTGCGAGTGTGGTTGAGAACTTCCCGTCATGGTGCAGGACGACGGCGTGCAACACCGCAAATCGTCTTATGTATCCATATTATGTATTTTGGATACATTGGTAGCATATCGGTGCCAAGATACAATTGGCAAGTCAAAAAAATCAAGCCGGAGGTATGCATTGCGACCCCCAAACACGCTGGTCGCGGAAGCGATTCGCGAGGACATCCTGCGGGGAGAATTGCCGCCTGGAACGCCGCTGATCCAGGAGAACCTCTCGGTCAGATATGGTGTGAGCCGGATCCCGATCCGGGAGGCGCTGGTGCGCCTGGAAGCCGACGGGCTCGCCCGGCAGGAAGGCAAGCGCGGCCTGACGGTGGCGCCGCTGCATGCCACCGAGGCCGAGGACTTGTGGATGATGCGTTCGCGCCTGGAGCCGCTCGCGCTCGAAATGGCGTTTCCGTTCCTGACCAAGAGCGTGCTGGGCGAAGCGGAGGACCTGATCGACAAGGTCGAACACCTCGGCAACGATCCCGCGAAACAGAGCCAGGCGAACTGGCTGTTCCACCGCACGCTTTACGAGAAGGGCAACCGCCGGCGCCTGCTGGTCACGCTCGACGGGCTGCATTTGCAGGCGGAAAGGTACTTGCGGTTCCAGTACGACGTGATGAGCCACAGCCGCGACAGCCGCACCGAGCACATGGCCATCCTCGACGCGCTGCGTGCCCGCGACCTGGAGACGGCCTGCCAGGGCCTCGTGCGGCACATCGAGGACGCCGGGCGCAAGCTGGTCACGGCGTTGCGCAACGTGCCCATCGCGGAGGCGTAGGCTTTCGCCGCATGGGCCTCGCCGACTGAACCGATGCCGGCGATGCCGGTTGGCGGCAGCCGGCGAGATCACTGACAATATGCCGCTGTAAAAAATGAGAGAGGGTGCGGTATGCGCTGGATCGGTAAGACGCTCGCGGTGATCTCGGGCATGGCGGTCGTCGGTATCGCGTGTGTTCAAGCCGCCCCCAGCGAAACCGCATTCCCGCGCTTCACCCAGGCCCAAGGCAAGCTCGATGCCGACGGGCTCCCGCTGTCCGGCGTGAAGCTCTGCGTGCTTCCCGACCATGCGCCGTGCTTCGAGATGCCGCCGACGCTTGTCCCCGGTTCCGCCAAGGAGCTGTATCAGTTCGGTCTGAATCCGCGGTCCGAACGATTGCCGATTGCATCCGGCGGCTCGTGGGTGTTTTTAGCCGGAACGTTTTCAGGCGGCGGCAGCGGCATGCTGGAGCGCGTGGCCGTCCTGCGTGTCGGCGCGAACGGCAAGATCGAGAACCTGATGCCGATCGTCACCGAAACGGAGATGGCCGATCGCGCGATGTGGAACTTGCCGGCGGTGTCGCCGTATCCGCTGTTCGTCCGGGCCGACTATGTGTGGGGCAAGGGCGAGGATCATTTCGGCAAGCACTTCTTCGACGTCGACGCATGGGCGTTCGATCCCGCCGCCAATCAATACGCGAAGCGCTTTTCCTACCGGACGAGCCAGCGCTACGACAGGGGCGAGGGCGCGGACCACGTGCTGAGCGCCGAGCGTGCGGAAATCCTGCGCCGCCTCGCCGCCGCCCGGTAGCGCGTTATCGCTGCGCGTCCCCGTAAGTCTCCTTGCACACCGCGCGTAGCGCGTCGACGAGCAAATCCCGCGCGGGCGACCGCGAATCGGCGGAGCGCGTGAACAGCGCAATGGGCGGCAGCGTCCACACCAGCGAATACGGCACGATCGCCACGCCGGCGATCCGCACCAGTTCCTCCGCGATATCGGCCGGCACGATCGAGACGGCTTCGTCGCTCGACGCGATCATTTCGCCGATCAGCTTCGACGAGTAGCTTTCGACGATCGGCACGGGCGGCGCGATGCCGGCCGACAGGAACAGGTCGGTCACCTGTTCGCGCATCGGCGTATGCGGCGCGCCGAGAATCCAGTCGAGCGCGTGCAGCTTGTGCCAGTCGAGCGGCGTGCGGGCGAGCTTCGCCGCCAGCCGCCGGCTCGCGATCATGCGCGGCTGCTGCTGATACAGCACTTCGAACGAAACCTGCCCGAGATCGATCGCCGACGACGCGCGCCCGATCACAATATCGACACTGTGATCCTTGAGTTGCAGCAGCAGCTGATCGCTGGTGCCTTCGTGAATCGTCACGGTCAGGCGCCGCTCCATGCGCGCCTGCAGCCGCTTCAGCGCGGCCGACAGCATCTGGCCGGAGATGAACGGAATCACGCCGATGTGCAGATGGGCCGCATGCCCGGCGGCAACGGCCTCCATCTCGCGGGCGAGGTGGTCGAGATCCTTGATCATCGCCTTCGCGCGCTCGAGCACGACCGCGCCGAGCGCCGTGGGCCGCATGCCGCGCGACGAGCGCTCGAACAGCGGCGTGCCGAACATGCTCTCCAGTTCGGACAGCGCGTTCGTCACGGCCGGCTGGCTGCTCGCCATGTGCTCGGCGACCCGCGTCAGCGAGCCGTGCTGCTGGATCTGCAGCAACAGCACCAGATGCCGGATCTTCAGACGCGCGCCGAGCCGCCTGACCACGTCGTTTGCATCAAAATTCATTGACTGGTCATGCATTCATCATGAAAAAGTGATGGGCCGATATTAAAACAGAATCATCACGTTATGGCAGATCCCTAGAATCCTCTTCATGGATCGCGCCGGGACTGGCCTGGCGCCCACGCCGAGACCCAGAACATGAAACAGACAGAGACACAGCAGCAGGCCGCGTTCGACTATCACGAGTTTCCGACGCCCGGGAAAATCTCGGTCGTGGCGAGCAAGCCGCTGGTGACCCAGCGCGACCTGGCGCTGGCCTATACGCCCGGCGTGGCGAGCGTGTGCGAGTCGATCGCCGCCGATCCGCTGCAGGCGCACCGCTTCACGAGCCGCGGCAACCTGGTCGGCGTGATCACGAACGGCACCGCCGTGCTCGGTCTCGGCAATATCGGCCCGCTCGCATCGAAGCCGGTCATGGAAGGCAAGGCCGTCCTGTTCAAGAAGTTCGCCGGGATCGACGTGTTCGACATCGAGATCAACGAGACCGACCCGGACAAGCTGGTCGACATCATCGCCGGCCTCGAACCCACGTTCGGCGGCATCAACCTCGAGGACATCAAGGCGCCGGAATGCTTCACCGTCGAGCAGAAGCTGCGCGAACGCATGAAGATTCCCGTCTTCCACGACGATCAGCACGGCACGGCCATTACCGTGTCGGCCGCGTTCATCAACGGGCTGAAGGTCGTCGGGAAGTCCATCAAGGAAGTGAAGGTCGTGACGTCGGGCGCCGGCGCGGCCGCGCTGGCGTGCCTGGACTTGCTGGTCGACCTCGGGCTGCCGGTGGAAAACGTCTGGGTGACCGACATCGAAGGCGTCGTCTATCGCGGCCGTACCACGCTGATGGACCCGGCCAAGTCGCGTTTCGCGCAGGAAACCGACGCGCGCAAGCTTGCCGAAGTGATCGGTGGCGCGGATGTGTTCCTCGGCCTGTCGGTCGGCGGCATCCTTACGGCGGAGATGCTGAAGGCAATGGCGGCGCGCCCGCTGATTCTCGCGCTGGCCAACCCGACGCCGGAAATCTTCCCGGAACTGGCGCATGAGACGCGCGACGACGTCGTGATCGCGACGGGCCGCTCGGACTACCCGAACCAGGTCAACAACGTGCTGTGTTTCCCGTACATTTTCCGCGGCGCGCTCGATGTGGGCGCGACGACGATCACGCGCGAGATGGAAATTGCCGCGGTGCACGCGATCGCGGGGCTGGCCGAGGAAGAGCAGAACGAAGTCGTTGCGGCGGCCTATGGTGCGTACGACGTGTCGTTCGGCGCGCAATACCTGATTCCGAAGCCGTTCGACCCGCGCCTGATCGTGCGGATCGCGCCGGCCGTGGCGAAGGCGGCGATGGAAGGCGGCGTGGCGACGCGTCCGCTCGCGAATCTCGATGCGTACGTCGAGCAGTTGCAGCAATTCGTCTATCACTCGGGCGCGTTCATGAAGCCGCTGTTCGCGACCGCGCGTCAGCTCGTGCGCGACGGCGGCAAGGCGCGGATCGTGTTCACCGAAGGCGAGGACGAACGCGTGCTGCGGGCGGTGCAGGTGATCGTCGACGAGAAGCTTGCGCGGCCGATTCTGGTCGGTCGCCCGGAGGTGCTGCTGGCGCGCATCGAGCGGTTCGGCCTGCGCCTGCGACTCGGTCAGGATGTCGAAGTGACCAATCCGGAATATGACGAGCGCTTCCCGCAGTACTGGACGAAGTATTGGGAACTGCGCTGCCGCGACGGCATTTCGAAGGAAATGGCGCGCGTGGAAATGCGTCGGCGCCTGACGTTGATCGGCGCGATGATGGTGCAGCTCGGCGACGCGGACGGGATGATCTGCGGGACGGTGGGCGAGTATCACAATCACCTGCGGTTCGTGGACGAAGTGATCGGCAAGAAGCCGGGGGCTTCGACTTACGCGGCGATGAACATCCTGTTGCTCGATCAGCGGACGGTCGCGCTGGTGGATACGCACGTGAACGACAACCCCGATGCGGAGCAGATCGCGGAATTCACGATCGCGGCGGCGCGGCAGATGGAATGGCTGAACCTGACGCCGAAGGTGGCGCTGCTGTCGCGGTCGAATTTCGGGTCGGGGAGTGCGGCTTCGGGCGTGAAGATGCGCCGGGCGCTGGAGATCGTGCGCGAGCAGGCGCCGGATATCGAGGCGGATGGCGAGATGCATGGCGACTGTGCGCTCGATGAAGGGCTGCGGGCGAAGCTGCTGCCGATGTCGCCGTTGAAGGGCGCGGCGAATTTGCTGGTTTGTCCGAATGTGGATGCGGGGAATATCGCTTACAACCTGCTCAAGACCGAGGCGGGGAGTAATGTGGCGGTGGGGCCGTTCTTGCTCGGCGTTAATGCTCCCGTGAACATCCTGACTTCGAGCGCGACCGTGCGGCGGATCGTGAATATGGCTGCTTTGACGGTGATCGAGGCGAATCGGGGTGTGACGGGCTGATTGACGTTTGCGAATCGGGCTGACGGTCGATCGTCAGCCCGATTCGGCCATTAGTGCATTGCCAAGGGGACATGTTTGACTGTGCGGTTGGATTGCTGCGCCGGTGCTTGATACATATCTCTGGATGTGGACATGCGTTGCTGTTCCATTCATCGATTGATGGATCGGAGCGAGCGGAATGCACAATGCGATGTTCTGAACTTGGCTCTCGCAGTGGCGGCTATTCGATTTGAGTTAGCGATTTTCGACCGGTAGCCTAGTGCGCAAATCCAGCAGATGAATACTTAGTGAAACGGCATTGGCCATCATCTCCTGAACACGTTCTATTTCAGCTTGGAGTAGTAACATCAGTTCGTCTAGATCGATACGCTGTCCATTGTCGGGATTTTCCCATTTCCTATTTTTCGACAGAGTAATCAATAGGCAACCTGTTCGACTGTTTTCCGGGGCCATGTACTTTTTCACGAGTTGATTGTAGATGGTGTCGCGCAAATCTTTAGCGGACCTTCCGTCTCCAAGTTTTAACTCTATTATTGCTTCATGATCTGATGTGGTTGAGCGTAAACGAATATCTGTCTCCTTCTCATCCGCTGTAACAGCCTCCTGATCGATTTTGTATATCCCGTTAGCAGCATAACTCAGCTCTCGCGCGATTTCCCGGCGCATCACTTTTTCATCTGAGATGCCCGCCCATGCCTCTCTTGGCGAAGTGTCACGCAGCAGAAGGTCGTCGAGATCCGACAAGCGATCTTTCAAAACGGCGAACATCGCTTCGTTCGTCGACGCAGGGGCTTCGCCTGTCTTATCAAGCGAAATTGCCTGCATATCATTAAACGCAATGGAGTCTATCTCTTGTGCCCAATGCTCCTCTGCGACGGAGATAATCCGATCCCTGAAATGCGCGCACAGGGGATCGTTGGACATTTCGAGTTTCGCTGCCCATCCGTCTTCTCCTTTGGCGTCCAATAGTGCTCCGACGACCTCGTTTCGCGCACGCTCGGCATGATCTCGAACGTCGGGCGAGTAGCTACCCTCGTGTGTAGCATCGTCATTTGGCCGAACATGGTGATACGAGAGACGAAGTAGCCGCAAGAGCAAGCTTGGAGTGAAAACCTCGTCTCGCAAGCTAATCGAATCAATGCGGTCTCCGAATAGTACGCTAAACCACGTAACAGCCTCTGAATGCGGTCCCGGCTCGATTGTGCGCAAGCGATTTTCCAGTTCCGCTACCCCAATTTCTGGATCTATCCGTATGACTGTCGCCAACCAGACGAAATTGAATTGAATTGGCAAATCATTCTGCAATCTCTGCCGTGCGATGGAAAAAAGCTGCATGCGCATCTTCTCGTCGCCTCGTTCCAGGATTACACCGATTACCTGGCGTAGTCTTTGGACGGCCGCTGTGCTTTCATGATTGTCAGTCAAACAATCGCCTCGCTCTTCCAACCAAGACATCAGTCGTGGAAGGTAAAGACGGGAAGACTGTGCGTAGCTGATGCTTTGTAGTAGCAGGGATTGAGCCCCCTTTGCTTTGGGGCTCAACTCCCAGGTGAGCTCTTGGCCGATTATGGTGTCTACTGCATGCGAATGGGCGTCGATAAGGCTATCTAGCCATGCGGGTAAGCCATTAATTTCGACGAGCGCAAATCGCGCAGCGAGCCTAGCTTCCTCTTCGGTAAGTTGTCGGGCCCAACCCGGATCCTCCGCTTCGGCATAAATTGCGGCGAGCCCGAGCTGCCACCGAACAAGATACGTGTTGCGTTGGTCTGCTGGTCGCTCGCTTGCACATGTCGGAGACTCTGCGCGCCAGATATTCATCAAGATACGGCGTAAGCGATCTGCTGTTTCCTTGCCGAAATGTTCTTCGATAAGACGTCGATTCCACCCGGACTCTTGACCGGCTGCTCCATCTTGGCTCATCGCTCGCCAAAGATTCCAGGCTGTGTTCCAACTACGTTCATCCGAGAAAGCGCTCTCCGGATTCTGAGAAACCTCGCGCCAGAAAAGGATCCAACTCGCACGGTTTTTTGCTGCCGTTCGGTCACGTTGCCTTTTCCGCTCAATACTCCGCGCCTCCATGCGCTCCAGTTCCTTGTTATTCTTTGGCAGTTTTCTGCGCTCGGCAATTACGTCGAGAAGTTCTGTTTGGTCTGCAACCAGTTGCTCCAGTTCTGAAAGATGGTGCTGCCATTGTCCTTCGTCTGGCGAAAGGCGCAGCGCAGCCTGCAAAACCAAAGCACGGTCAGCCGTCGAACGTTCGGTGTTGGCAAGAGTCATTTTTATCCACGGCAAGTCTCTGGCGACTGTCAATCTAACGCTGCTATCGTGATATATGATTTCTACCAGACGGTTCCACGGATCCGTGATAACGCGAAGCGACTGAATAAGTTTGTCTGTAGCCCAAAACAGCTTCTCATTGTCTTGAGCCTCAAAAAGATTAATATGATTCAGAAGGGCTTTATGGGATTCATCGCTGCTATGCGCTTGATCGTGGAGGCGCGTGGAAAGAACGCACGCATCTAGCCACTGCTCGTCTTTGTTTGTACCTATTCCACGCACACAAACCGATGCAAGTACGTCGCTGAGATTTTCTCGGTTGCTAATCAGGTGCGACCACTCCTTGTGCCAACTGAGTCCGTCAGACACAAGTTCAACCAATCCGTCACGGAGTGACACAAGTTGTGACTGATCGAGTTGGGCGTTCTCAACCAGTCGTGACAACTGCGGGCTCAAGTCGTTGATGTCGCGCTTACCCTGCTTCAACCTCGCCAATGTCTTGCACAGCTGTTCAATGGAGATATCGCGTGGGAACAGTCGAACGATGGCCGCGCGTGCGATCTTATCCGGCCAAGTTTCAACGTCGTTAGCGACGGCGTGAGCGATCTCCGGCAGCCGTGGTTCCTCGAGTGCCACCATCGCGTCGAGCGCGATTGTCCGCTCTGTCGAGTCAGCGTTCGGATCACACGCACATTGGTAAGCCACGTTGGCACATTGGACGAGCTGCCCCGCTTCAATAAGATAGAGCAGTGTCAGTCTCACATCAGGATTCTCGACCCCTTGGCTCCATATTTGGGTAACCTCACTCGCAAGTTCTGGTGATGCAAAGCGATGAATCTGAATATGGGGAACCTGCCGTCCCCGCCAGCCGCCTTTGCCATAACGCTCGACATACGCCCGGAGTGCTTGAATACGCTGCATTGGGGTGAGCGTTTCGGGATCTCCTTCGTTGAGTAAGACAGCGGGATCGTTATCGCGCAATATCTCGAATATTGCGTCGTCCCCGAGCGCAAGCCAGCCGGCGACGGGCCGCTTCGATGGACGGACAATTACCTTGCCCCTGGTCTCCGCAAACAGTAGCCGTTTCAAGGCACGGAGAGGCATTCCCGCCTCGCGAAGCTCGCGAAGGCGTTGCGCTGCTAGATATTCGGCGACGGAGCGATGATGAAAACGCACACGACCATAAGATGCAAAACCAAACAATGGTCTCTCGAGAAGGGCCTTTCGCTCGCTGGGACTCCAGTCAGGAAGAATGATCGAAGGGTTGAGCGCTGCTTCATTGTGGATATCATCAGAGGCAGCGTTGTGTCTCACTGTCAGACGTCGGGTCATAAGCATCGCCAAGGCGAGCCGGCTAGCGCCCACCATCGCTTTTTCCACAGACAGTTCCGCAGGTTCAGGCCGGTCATCTCTGGGTTGCAATTTGATCCGCACATTTGCAGCAACTTGATCGTAATGAGTTCGAATGCGCTTATGCTCACGCCAGTCACAACATAGTTCGATCAGATCTTGTGGGCGTCGTGCAAATTCTTGTGCGTTTCGCCGACGCAAGTCTTCCAATAAGATGTCAGGGTTTGTGACTCCCTGGTCGCACGCAAATTTCACAATTTGCGCATCAGAAAGTGGCATAAGTGCAACTGTCCGCCATTCTGGAGCCTTCTCGGTTTTATTGTTTTTCTGTTCGACCCGCATTGCAATCATCGCAAACTCATCTTCACTCGGTTTCGCAGTGGATGTCGGAGGAATTGGTAGCAAGCTGCGAACGAGATCGCTGTCAAATGCGACAGGGCGTGTCGTGATGACTATTCGAGCGCGCCCCAGGTTGCCAGCGATGCCTTTCTTAAAGCGTTTTAACGCACGTTCAAATGACCCTAGACTCAGTTGTAGTTCGTCTATCGAGTCCAAGAAAAAAGTCGCGACATCCGATTGAGACGAAAGCCAAGTGTTGAGCCGATTCTCTTCTTCATCATCCAGTAGGGTGCGCAGTTCGCTGGTTGCAAGGCTCGCCAGCTCAACAAAAAAGGTAGGCTCCCCAGCCGCCGATAGACGTTGAGCTTGGGCACGACACTCATAGGTCTTGCCGGCCCCGGCCTCCGATATTAGCAACACACGCCACGACTGCAAAAGATCGTTCCACGATAATCCTCGTGACCAACCCAAACTCATCAAGAACGGTTGCTTGTCGGCGTCGGTGATTTTCCCCTCGGGGATATTCTGAAAAATTCGTTCGATCATATGCCACTTAGGTTAGTCGATTGGCGATGCGTATGAGGCCCTGCCGCTTCATGGAATTCGTAGTATTTGTGCCGTTGCCAACATACCCGTCGCATATTTCTGTTCAGCAAAGTGTACTCGCTCGGGCATGCTGATCGCTAATCTCTGTTCGCTGATCTCAAAGGTCGATATTGGACGAGCGCGATGACGCTGGCTGTGGTCGATGGCTATCTCAACGCGATACGGGAGTGTCTTCGCCCCCTCCCGCATCGAAGGCGTCCGCGTGGCGAATTCGCAGGTTTTGCGAGCAAACGGCGTTTGTACGAAGAGGCGCTGTACGGCATTGCACCTGGTACGCCGCCCGACATGTTTTTCACGAATCGGGCAGGGTTGCGCGGCCTCTATCTCGGAGGACACACGACCTTCCCGGCGTGTGGCGCACCCACGGCCATGCTTTCTCAGAAATCCAGGCAGAGAAGCGGCGACGCGGGGCACGCGCGGGAATCCGTGAGCGGCGGGTTGGGTGACCGTGGGCAGCGTCCGAAACCGCGTTGAACTCATGTCTCCTGCTCCTCCCCCCATTTAATGACCAAACCGCAAGACCTAGTGCATAGATATCGTTTGCCGAGCCCTTAATGACTATCGACAATCGTGGCTCGAATTCACCGCCGCGGCGCCAGAAGCGCCTTGGCGGCCGGCACTCGGCGGCTATCCCGGCCGTCCGCGCCCCCCAGCACACGACGACATGTACGCGTTCACGCCCTCATTCCAAAACCCTGCCGGCTCGCCGATCCGCGAGTTGTTCAAGTACCTGTCCGAACCGGGCATGATTTCCTTCGCGGGCGGCTATCCGGCGAGCGACCTGTTCGACGTCGACGGCCTGAACGCGGCCGCCGAACGCGCGTACGCACAGCCCGTCCGCTGCCTGCAATACGGCCCGACCGACGGCCTCGCCGAACTGAAGCAGCAACTGATCGCGCTGATGGCGCGTCGCGGCGTCGCCTGCGCGCCCGCCGAACTGCTCGTCACGACCGGTTCGCAGCAGGGCCTCGACCTGCTGCTGCGCGTGATGGTGTCGCCCGGCGACGTCGTGCTGACCGAACAGCCGGCATACCCGGCCACGCTGCAGGCGATGCGGTTGCAACAGGCGCGCATCGTGACGATTCCCGTCGACGGCGAAGGCCTCGACGTCGATCGCCTCGCAGCGCAACTCGCGTCCGGCGCGATCGCGCAGCCGAAGCTGCTCTACACGGTTCCGACCTTCGCGAACCCCACGGGCGCGACGCTCACGCGCGAACGCCGGCTGAAGCTGCTGCGTCTCGCGGTGCAATACCGTTTCCTGATCGTCGAGGACGATCCGTACGGCGACCTGCGTTTCGCGGGCGAAGCCGTGCCGTCGATGCTCGCGCTGGCCGGTGAAGTGGACGGCGCGCGCGACTGGCTCGTGCATTTCGCGAGCCTGTCGAAGATCGTCGCGCCGGGGCTGCGCGTGGGCTGGACGATCGCGCCGGCCGAGATCACGCGGCGCTGCGTGATCGCGAAGCAGACGGTCGATCTGTGCAGCACGCCGTGGACGCAGGCCACCGCCGCCGAATATCTGGCCGACGGCGCGCTCGAACGTCATCTGCCGCGCATCACGGCCGCGTACCGGCGTAAGTGCGACGCGATGTGCGACGCGCTGCGCGACGGCTTCGGCGATGCGATCGAATTCCATCGTCCCGAAGGCGGGATGTTCGTGTGGGCGCGGCTCGGCGCGGTATCGTCGGATGTGCTGCTGCAACAGGCGATCGCGAACAAGATCGTGTTCGTCCCCGGCAAGGCGTTCTTCGCGGACAACGTCGACGCGGCGTCGCTGCGCCTGTCGTTCGCCGCGCCGGACATCGATGCGATCCGGGAAGGCGTCGCGCGCCTCGTGCGCGCATATGGTGCGGCGCTGGCCGCGTGAGGAGACATCGACATGACCATCACCGTCAACGAAACGGCATCGCCGGGCGCAGCCTCGGGCGCCGGCGACACGCGGCCGGCGAAGCATCGCTCGTCGCAGATCAGCGCCGGGCCGCAGTATGTGGCCGACGTGCTCGGCCGCTTCGGCGCGGAGCCGGCACCCGATGCTGGCGATGCGGCGCCGGTCGTGCTCGGCTACAACTGACCGGCACAACGGCGGCGACGCATCCCATGCGAGCCGTCGCCGAAACAAACGGGTAAGCTGGCGCGATCGAAATACCGACGATCGCCGCCGCCCCATGTCCGACTCGACCACCGACTCGATCTCCGAATCGCTTGCGCAAACCTACGACCGCCTGTGGTCCTGCCTCGAATCCGGCGTCAACGTGCAGCGCTCGCCGTTCACGATGCTGCAGGCGGCGACGCTCGGCCTCGATGGTGCGCCGAAGGTTCGGACGATCGTGTTGCGCCAGGTGAATCGCGTCGGGCGCGTGCTGTCGTTTCATACCGATGCACGTTCGGCGAAGGTCGCGGAGTTGCGTCGCGATCCGCGTCTCTCGATCGTCGCCAACGATCTCGACGCGCTCGTGCAGATTCGTGCGGAAGGCGTTGCGTCGATCTGCGACGACGAAGCGCAACGGCGCGCGATCTGGGAAGCGAGCCGTCCGCATACGCTGCTGCTGTATCGCGCGCCGCTGCCGCCCGGCACGCCGGTCGTGTCGCCGGAAGCCGCGCATCTCGACAGCACCGCACCCACCGCCGACGGCTACGAAAACTTCTGCCTGATCCACATGACGGTCACGCGCATCGACTGGCTCGAACTCGCGCGCGCCGGCCATCGTCGCGCGGTATTCGATCTGAACGAACGCGGCTACGAAGCCCGCTGGATCGCCCCCTGACGCGGGTCCAGCGCACCCGATCCGCTCAAGGCCGCCCGTCCGACGCGGCCTGGATCATCCACTCGCGCATCACCGCGATCGCATCGTCGTCGCGGCGCTCGGCCGGATACACGAGATAGAACCCCATTGACAGCGGAAACGCGAAGTCGAACGGCTTGCACAGCCGTCCGGCGGCGATGTCGCGCTCGACGAGCGGCTCGGTCGCGAGCGCGATGCCCTGGCCGGCAACGGCCGCATCGATCGCGAGCGACGTCTGGTTGAAGCGCAGCCCCTTGTGCGGATCGACGTCGACCGGTGCTGGCATTGCCGCGAGGAATTCGGGCCACAGGTCATGCGCATCGTGCAGCAGCACCTGCCCGGCGAGCGCGCGTGGCGCAGCCGGCGGGCTCAGCACCGACGGGCTGCACACCGCGCACACGTCGAGCGGGAACAGCGCATGGGTGGCGAGATGCTTGCCGAACGGCGGCTTGCCGTAGCGGATCGCGAGATCGACGCCATCGTGGCGGAACGTCGCGATCTGCGGATCGGCGATCACGCGCACGTCGTAGTCGGGGTGTGCTTCGGTGAACTGCGCGAGCCGCGGGATCAGCCACTTCGACGCGAACGACGGCGTCGTGCTGATCGTCAGCGCCGCGCGCCGCTTGACGAGCTTGTCGGTGGCGTCGGCGATCGCATGCAGCGCGCGCTGCACGTCGGAGAAATACGCGGCGCCGTCATGCGTGAGCGCGAGGCCGCGCGGCAGGCGTTCGAACAGCTTCAGGCCGAGCACGTCCTCGAGGTGGCGCACCTGCTGCGCGACGGCGCCCTGCGTGACGCCGATCTCGTCGGCGGCGGCGCGGAAATTGAGGTGCCGCGCGGACACTTCGAACGCGCGAAGCGCATTCAGCGGCGGCAGGCGGGAAGGGCGTGGCGGCATCGTCAGGCTGTAGAAAAACTATCGGCTGGCGGCAGAAATACTGGTTCGACAGCGGGAATCGATGCGCCTACATTACCACCATGGCGCGCCGAATGGCGGCTGCGCGGCGGCAGAATCGGAACGAGGAGCGGATCGTGACTGTAGAAAAAGTGGCGTTGATCACGGCGGCGGGCAAGGGCATGGGCGCGGCGATCGCGCGCGAACTGGCGGCGACGGGCTATCGCGTCGCGCTGATGTCGCTGTCGGGCAGCGCGGTGGCGCTTGGCGAGGAACTGGGCGGTTTCGGCATCAAGGGCTCGGTGACGGAAGAAGCCGACATCGACAAGCTCGTGCAGGAAACGATCGCGCGCTATGGGCGCATCGATGCGGTCGTGAACAACACCGGCCATCCGCCGAAGGGCGAGTTGCTGGCGATCACCGACGACAACTGGCACGCGGGGCTCGACCTGATCCTGCTGAACGTGGTGCGCGTGATGCGCCGCGTGACGTCGATCTTCCAGAAGCAGGGCGGCGGCGCGGTGGTGAACATCTCGAGCTTCGCGGCGGACGCGCCGGAGCAGCCGATGCCCGTGTCGTCGGCGCTGCGCGCGGCGTTGAGCGCATGGACGCGCCTCTACGCGGAACGCTATGCGGCCGAGAACATCCGGATGAACGCGGTGCTGCCGGGCTTCATCGACAGCTGGCCGGAAACGCCGGAGATCGTCGCGCGCATTCCGGCCGGGCGCTTCGGCAAGACCGGCGAGATCGCGAAGACGGTTGCGTTCCTGCTGTCGGACGGCGCGGGCTATATCACCGGGCAGAACATTCGCGTCGACGGCGCGATCGTCAAGGCGCTCTGAGCGCCGCACCGGCGAGCGGCCGCGCAAGCGTGTTCGCTCACCTCGCAGCAGCTACAAACGCGTACAAATCAGACAAATCCGGGATACATCAGACCTTTCGAATAGGCGACGCCGCGTGACGAGGGCGCGCCTGATTGAAAGCCTGGGCGGGATCCCGCGCGCGGCATGTTCACTTTCCACTTCACGAAAGGAGATGCCGAACGATGTCTTCCACACCGTTTTCCCCGATGCGTCGCCACCTGCTGGCCACTTCCGTGGCCGCCGGGGTGTCGGCGATGCTGCCCACCGCGCTGCATGCGGCCACCGGCGCGAGCGGCATACGCCCGTTCACCGCACACATTCCCGATGAAGCCGTGGCCGACCTGCGCCGTCGCATTGCCGCGACGCGCTGGCCGGGCCGTGAGACCGTCGCCGACGAATCGCAGGGCGTGCGGCTCGCGCGCATGCAGGCGCTGCTGCGCTACTGGGGCACCGACTACGACTGGCGCAAGGGCGAGGCGCGCCTGAACGGTTTCCCGATGTTCATCACGGAAATCGACGGGCTCGACATTCATTTCATTCACGTGCGGTCGCGGCACGAGAACGCGATGCCGATGATCATGACGCACGGCTGGCCCGGTTCGATCTTCGAGCTGCTGAAGGCGATCGGTCCGCTGACCGACCCGACCGCGCACGGCGCGAGCGCGGACGATGCGTTCCACGTCGTCGTGCCGTCGCTGCCGGGCTTCGGCTTCTCGGGCCGGCCAACGAAGACCGGCTGGGGCTCCGACCACATCGCGCGAGCGTGGGGCGAGCTGATGGCGCGGCTCGGCTATACGCGTTTCGTGTCGCAGGGCGGCGACTGCGGCTCGGTGATCTCGCACCGGATGGCGATGCAGCACGTGCAAGGTCTGGCCGGCATTCACGTGAACATGCCGGCGACGGTGCCGCCGGAGATCGCGACGCTGCTCGCGACCGATGCGCCCGCGCCGGCGTCGCTGTCGCCGAAGGAGAAGGCCGCGTACGAGAAGCTCGCGACGTTCTATCGCGACAACTGCGGCTACTCGGCGATGATGGTCACGCGGCCGCAGACGGTCGGTTATGCGCTGGCGGATTCGCCGTCCGGGCAGGCTGCGTGGATGTACGACAAGATTTCGCAATGGACTTATAGCGGAGGAGTACCGGAACGCTCGATTCCGCGCGACGAGATCCTCGACGACATTTCGTTGTACTGGCTGACGAACACCGCGACGTCGGCTGCGCAGATCTACTGGGAGGATCACTCGAACAACTTCAACGCGGTGGATATCTCGTTGCCGGCGGCGATCACGGTGTTTCCGGGCGAGATTTATCAGGCGCCACGCAGTTGGGCCGAGCGGAGTTATCACAACCTGATCTACTTCAACGAAGTCGACAAGGGCGGGCACTTCGCGGCATGGGAAGAGCCTGAACTGTTTGCGCGTGAAGTGCGTGCCGGGTTCCGGTCGTTGCGGCGCGTGTAAGCAGGGTTGTGCGACGAATGCGGGCCGGCTGTTGCGCGGCTCGCGTTCGTTTTCAGGTCACCGCCTGCAACGCCTGCGCAAACCGCTTGTCCGCCAGATACGCGACGTTGAAGCGGCAATACTTCGACGGACGATCGGCCTGCGGCGAGAACACCGCCCCGGGCGCGAGGATCACGCCGCGCTCCAGCAGCGCCTGCGCGAGCAACATCGAATCCGGCCAGCCGGGCAGTGCGGCCCACAGATACAGGTTCTGCTCGCACGGCCGATAGACCTCCGCGCCGAGACGGCCGAGCGCATCGAGCGCGGTGCCGGTCGCGCGCCGCAGCTTCTCCTGCAGATGATTCGTATGCCTGAGAAAATGGCCATCGCTGACGATCGCATCGAGCGTGCGTTCGCAGTATTCCGAGCTGCTGACGTGCGTCAGCATCTTCACGTCGGCGAGATCGCTGGCAAGCGCCGCATTGCACGCGAGAAACCCGACACGCAGCGCGGCCGACACCGATTTCGAAAAACTGCCGATATAGATGGTGCGGCGCAACTGGTCGAGCGTCGCGATGCGCGTGAGCGAGCGCGGCCGCAGGTCGGCCAGCGCATCGTCCTCGACGATGATCAGGTCGTGCGCGTCGGCGAGTTGCAGGATACGGTGCGCCTTGGCCGCGCTCGTATCGGTTGCGGTCGGGTTGTGGCCGACCGATTGCGTGAAGAACAGCTTCGGCCGGTACGCGGCGATGTGCTCGGCCAGCTTCGTGACGTCGGGGCCGTCGATCTCGCGCGGCACGCCGACGATGTTTGCGCCGCTCAGTTTCAACTTGCCGAACAGCGGGTAGTAGCCGGGATCGTCGACGAGCACGGTGTCGCCGGGGCGCACGAAATAGCGCAGCACGAGGTCCATCGCCTGGTTCGCGCCGTGCGTGAGCACGATCTGCGCGGGCGGCGCCTCGATCTCGTAGCCGGCGAGCTTCTGCTGCAGCGACTGGCGCAGCGGCAGGTAGCCGAAGCGGCTGCCGTAGCGGAACAGCGACGCGGCGCTCGTGCGCATGATGCGCTGCTGGTACTGGTTCAGCCGCGTTTCCTCGAGCCACTCGATCGGCGGGAAGCCTTCGCCGAGATTGAGCACGTCGGGCTTCGCGTGCAGTTGCTCGCGCATCAGCCACACGATGTCCATCGCGCGGTCGAGCGAGCTCGGCTCGTCGAGCTCGGGCGCGGCCGCCGCGCGTCGCGTGACGAAGAAGCCCGAGCCGCGGCGCGGCTCGATCAGGCCGTCGGCCGCGAGCATCTCGAACGCGCTGATCACGGTGTTCTTCGAGCAGCCGGATGCCTCAGCGTATTCCCTGATCGACGGCAGTTTCGTGCCGGCCGCCAACACCCCTTCCTCGATCTGTCTGGCGAGATTGTCTGCCATCGCGCCAGACAGGCTGGCTTTTGCACGCTGTTTCATCGGAATCTTCCGTCGGACCGGCCCACTGTAATGGGTACGGTTGAGTGACTGTCTGCGCCGTCTGTACCTTTTCAATGGGTACAGCGTGACTATTATTCGGCTGTCCGCCGCCCGCCGCAAGCACCGACGGGCGACATCGCCACCCGCAACAGTCAACCCATCATGCCGATCGATTCCGCCTTGCCGAACTTCCGCTCGCTGACGCCCGAGCAACGCCTGTCCCACTTGTCCCGTGCCGTCGGGCTCGACGATGCCGAGCACGCGCTGCTCGCCCAACCGGGCGCGCTGCCGCTCGATACCGCGAACGGGATGATCGAGAACGTGATCGGCACGTTCGAGCTGCCGATGGCGGTGGCCGGCTACTTCCGGATCAACGATCGGGACGTGATCGTGCCGATGGCCGTCGAGGAGCCGTCGATCGTGGCGGCCGCCTCGTACATGGCGAAGCTTTCCCGCGCGGCGGGCGGCTTCCGCACGTCGAGCAGCGGTCCGCTGATGCGTGCGCAGGTTCAGGTGATCGGCGTCGACGATCCGTATGGCGCGCGGCTCGCGATCCTGCGTCATGCGGCCGAACTGATCGCGCTCGCGAACAGCCGCGACAAGGTGCTGGTCGGCCTCGGCGGCGGCTGCCGCGACATCGAGGTTCATGTGTTTCCCGACACGCCGCGCGGCGCGATGATCGTCGCGCACCTGATCGTCGACGTGCGCGACGCGATGGGCGCGAACACGGTCAACACGATGGCCGAAACCGTCGCGACGCGCATCGAGGCGATTACCGGCGGCCAGGTACGGTTGCGGATACTGTCCAACCTCGCCGACCTGCGGTTGGCGCGCGCAGAGGTACGGTACTCGGCCGCGACGCTCGCGACCGACGATTACGCCGGCGAAGCGGTGATCGACCGCGTGATCGACGCATACGTGTTCGCGGCGACCGATCCGTACCGCGCGGCGACCCACAACAAGGGCATCATGAACGGCATCGATCCGGTGGTGGTCGCGACCGGCAACGACTGGCGCGCGGTCGAGGCCGGCGCGCATGCGTACGCGAGCCGCAGCGGCCGCTATACGTCGCTGACGACGTGGGAGAAGGCCGCGAACGGCGACCTCGTCGGCACGATCGAGATGCCGATGCCGGTCGGGCTCGTCGGCGGCGCGACGAAGACGCACCCGCTCGCGCGCCTCGCATTGAAGATCATGAACGTGACGTCCGCGCAGGAACTCGGCGAAATTGCGGTCGCGGTCGGGCTTGCGCAGAATCTCGGGGCGCTGCGCGCGCTCGCGACCGAAGGGATCCAGCGCGGCCACATGGCGCTGCATGCGCGCAACATCGCCGTCGCGGCCGGCGCGACCGGCGCCGACATCGACCGGATCGCGCAGCGGATGGTCGCGGCGAAGGACGTGCGTGCCGATTTCGCCGTCGAGCTGCTCGCGGGCCGCAGCGGCGGCTGACGCGCGGCTGCGCGCCGCGTGATCGACGCGGTGTGCAGTCCGCGCCGCGCCGGCATGGCCGGCGACATATCAAACCAGGAGGAGACACATGGAACAGACCGGTTCAAGCGCCGTCGCACCCGCGCCGCATCGCACCCGGCCGTTGGCCGGCGCCGATGCGGCGGCCACGACGCTCGTCGAGGTATGGGGCGACACGGTGGCGACGAAGCATCTCGCGTGGTCGGTGCTGCTCGGCATCGCGATCAGCCTCGGCGCGTTCGAGATCGGCCGCATCGCGCTCGCATCGTTCGTGCACGACGCGGCGATCGCACGCGCTTATGCGATGCTGATCGGCCTCGGCGGCTGCCTGCTGGCTGGCACGATCTGCGCGGTGCTGTTCAAGCCGAAGCGCACGGTGATCGAACATGCGGCGGGCAGCGCCGAGCGCGACGACGCCTTGCGGCAACTCGCCGAAGCATCGGGCGGACTCGGCGCGACGAGCGACCTGTCGGCCAGCGCGCGCGCCGAGATGGAGGAACTCGGGCTGCTCGACCTGTTCGCGTCGTACGACGCGTCGACCGGGCGCGCACGCGCGGGAGGCCGCTGATGGATGCACTGCTGCAGGCGTTGCCGGCCGCGTTCGCGATGGGGCTGCTCGGCGCGATCGTGTTCTCCGGCATCGGGCTGATCTCCGGCACCGACGAAACGACGACGATCGCGCCGCTCACGTTGCTCGTCGCGCTGCTCGGCGTGCCACCGGCCGGCGTGTTCACGTTTTTTCTCGCGGGCGCGGTGGCCAAGCACATCACGCATGCGATCCCGACCGCGCTGCTCGGCATTCCCGGCGACACGATGGCCGCGCCGCTGCTGCAACAGGCGACGCTGCTGCGCGCGCTCGGCGTGCCGCACATCGCGCTGCGCAAGATGATCTCCGGCGCGATCGTCGCCGCGTTCGTCGCGCTGCCCCTCGCGGTGCTGTTCGCGTCGTTGCTCGCGCCGTTCGGCGCGGCGATCGCGAAGGCCGCGCCGTGGGTGTTCCTCGCGGCGGCCGTCGGCATCGCATACTGCTCGGCGGGGCGTTGGGCGTCGGTGCTGCTGCTGGTGCCGTTCGTGATGCTGGTGGTCGGGCTGCAGGCGCTCACGGGTCATTACGGCGTGAAGCTGAGCGTCAGCTACTTCCTCGGGATCGCGATCGGCCCGCTGGTGGCCGACCTGTTCTCGATCCTGTCGCCGGCCGAGCGGCGGCGCATGCGCCGCGACGGGCCGTCGACGTTCGTGCTCGCGCCCGACGTGAAAAGCTGGCGCGGCTATTTCCCCAATCCGCTGAAGGTGCTCGACCGCGAGCAGGTCGCGTGGACGGTCGGCACGGCCGCCGTGTCGAGCGCGACGTTCGTGTTCAGCCCGGTCGCGATGACGGTGCTGATGGGCGAGATCGTCGGCGCGCGCGTGCGTCATGCGTATCAGCGCCTGACGACCGTGATCGCCGCCCGTAACGGCGTGACCGAGGCCACCTATATCGCCGAGGCACTGATTCCGCTGATCGCGTTCGGGCTGCCGCTGAGCCCGGTGGCGGCCGGCCCGGCCGCGCCGCTGTTCAATGCGCCGCCGCGCTTCACGGTCGACGCGGCGAGCGGGCAGATCCACAACCTCCATACGCTGATGAGCTGGCCCGAGTTCCTCGGCTACGGGCTGCTGTCGATCGTGCTGGCCGCGCTGATCGCGTATCCGCTCGCGATGCACCACGCGCACCGCGCGGCATCGTTCGTCGCGCGCAAGCTGAGCCACGAAGCGATCATCGCGACCTTCGCGGGGCTGATCGTCGTGATCGGCGTGTGGGAAGGGCAACTGCTCGGGCTCGCCGTGATCGTGACGATCGGCCTGTTCGGCGGGATGCTGTCGCGCCTGTTCGCGTTCAACACCGGCGTGCAGTTCATGGGCTATTACGTCGCGGTGCTCAGCGTGCCCGCGATCGCCAGGCTGTTCTGACTCGCCGGCGCACGGGGCCGCGAGTGCCGCGCGACCGTGCCGAAGCGTCGTTTTCCCGCGATTTTTGAATCGCAGTGTGTCGTGTTCGCACACGGATACGTTGAGATACAAAGCGTCCGGACGGTTCGGATATAAAACCGGTGAAGCGATTCACACGGCGGCGCGGTGCCATGCGCTGCCGCTGCGAATGGCGAGAACCGATTGCCCGCACGTGCCGCGGGCCCTTTCCTTAGCGATCGACAATGGAGAACGAGTCATGCCTGATACCGTGAACACCCGCCGCCGCCTGATCCTGGGCTCGACGCTGGCGAGCCTGAGCCTCGCCGACCTCGGCTTCAGCGCACTCGCGCAGGCGCAGTCGGCGCCCGATGCATCCGCGGCGAAGCGCCCGGCCGGCGTCGCGTCGCTGGGCACGATCCACCAGATCGACGCGGGCGTGCTCAACGTCGGGTATGCGGATCTCGGCCCGAAGAACGGCCCCGTCGTGTTCCTGCTGCATGGCTGGCCGTACGACATCTACAGCTACGCGGACGTCGCGCCGCTGCTCGTCGCGGCCGGCTATCGCGTGATCGTGCCGTATCTGCGCGGCTACGGCTCGACGACGTTCCGCTCGGCCGACACGGTACGCAACGGCCAGCAGGCGGTGACGGCCATCGACATCGTCGCGCTGATGGACGCGCTGAAGATCGACCGAGCGGTGTTCGGCGGCTACGACTGGGGCGCGCGCACGGCCGACGTCATCGCGGCGCTGTGGCCGCAGCGCGTGAAGGCGCTGGTGTCGGTGAGCGGCTACCTGATCGGCAGCCAGGCGGCGAACGCCAAGCCGTTGCCGCCGCAGGCCGAATTCCAGTGGTGGTATCAGTTCTATTTCACGACGGAGCGCGGCGAACTCGGCTACGCGCAGAACCGCGAGGCGTTCAACAAGCTGATCTGGCAACTCGCGTCGCCGAAGTGGCAGTTCTCCGACGAAACCTATGCGCGCTCGGCCGCATCGTTCCGGAATCCAGATCATGTGGCCGTCGTGATCCACAACTATCGCTGGCGTCTCGGGCTCGCGAAGGGCGAAGCGCAATACGACGACATCGAGCGGCGTCTCGCGGCGGCGCCTGCGATCACCGTGCCGACGATCACGATGGAAGGCGACGCGAACGGCGCGCCGCATCCGGAGCCGGCCGCGTACGCGAAGAAGTTCACCGGCAAGTATCAGCACCGGACCATCACCGGCGGCATCGGCCACAACCTGCCGCAGGAAGCGCCGCAGGCTTTCGCCGATGCGGTCCTGCAAGTGGAGCATCTGTGATGCGGGCCCGTGTAGGGCTGGGGCCGCACGGTGTGCGTCGTGCGCTCGTCGCGGGTGTGCTGCTGGCCGGCGCGTGGTCGGCGAGCGGTCCGGCCGCGTTCGCGGAACAGCCGAAACCGGCCGCGGCCGCGTCGCCGATCTACGGCGTGACGATTCCGCCCGGCTACCGGAAGTGGGAGATGGTCGCGCCGGCCGAAGAGGCCGCCCCGCTCGACGAGCTGCGCGTGGTGCTCGGCAACCCGGTCGCGATCCGCGCGCTCGAACAGGCGACGCTGCCGTTTCCGGACGGCACGATCCTCGTGAAGCTCGCGTACAAGCGCAAGCAGTCCGACGAGTTCGCGCCCGCGACGGTGCCCGGCCAGGCGACGACCGTGCAGGTGATGGTGAAGGATTCACGCCGTTACGCAGCGACGGGCGGCTGGGGATTCGGGCGCTTCGTCAACGGCGTGCCGGCCGACATCGGCCAGCATCAGACGTGCTTTGCGTGCCATCAGGCGCGGGTAAAGAACCACGACTACGTGTTCACGCGGCTCGCGCCGTGACGTGACACGGCGGTGTGAAGGCGAAGGAAAGGCGTGCCCCGCGAGGCACGCCTTTTTTCGTGGTGCGTAGCGCGAGGCGAAACGAATCCCCTCGTCAAACGGGTTTGTATCGCTCTGTATCTGCGGCCGGTCCTGAAAAACTGGCATGCAGAAAGCCCGGTTTCGGAAACATGCCGGATACGTGCGCGGGTTCTACTGTCGACATGCAGCAAACGTTCGGCGCCAGACGTTCGCACCGGATGCCTAAGTGATCGACCACCCAACTTCGTTCAAGGAGAAATCTCATGAAAGCCGCTCGAATCCTCGCCGTTGCCGTTCTCGCCGTCGCACCCGCACTGTCGTTCGCCGATACCGGCCACGGCCTCACGCGTGCCGAAGTGCGCGCCGACCTCATCCGTCTCGAGAAGGCCGGCTACAACCCGGCCGGCAGCGAAGCGCATTACCCGGACGACATCGCCGCCGCAGAGCATGCCGTCGCGGCTGCCGAGCAGGTCGCGCGTTCCGACCAGAACGGCCCGTCGAAGTCGCAAGACGACAACGTGGCCGATGCGTCGACGCCGGCCGGCCATCGCGATGCCGCGCAGCCGCGTGCCGCACGCAACGCCGCCGACGACCTGTACGCGCATTCGTGATCTCGTGTCGCGCCTGCCGCATGCAGGCGCGGCCGCTCAGACAGCACTTCACTTCAATGACACGATAAAGAAAGGAGCATGACGATGGCCGGTTTGATGAAACGCGCTCTGGTATCCGCCGCGATGATCGGCGGACTGTTCGGCGCGGTCGCGGCGCAGGCCGCGCCGAAGGAAGACCTGAAGGGCACCAACGTCGTGCTCGTGCATGGCGCGTTCGCCGACGGGTCGAGCTGGAACCGCGTGATTCCGCTGCTCGAGGCGCGTGGCCTGCACGTGGTGTCGGTGCAGAATCCGCTGAGCTCGCTCGCCGACGATGCGGCCGCGACGAAGCGCACGATCGACGAACAGAAGGGGCCGGTCGTGCTGGTCGGCCATTCGTGGGCCGGCGTCGTGATCAGCGATGCGGGCAACGACGACAAGGTGAAGTCGCTCGTATACGTCGCGGCGTTCGCGCCCGACAACGGCCAGTCGATCGCGGACGTCACGCAGGGGTTGCCGGCGCCGTCATGGGCGGGTGAGCTGCGCAAGGACGCGGGCGGTTTCGCGCGGCTGTCGGACAAGGCGATCGCGCAGGATTTCGCGCCGGATCTGCCGCCCGCGCAGCAGCGTCTCGTTGCCGCGACCCAAGGGCCGTGGTATGGCGGGTGCATCTCGGAGAAGATCACGCAGGCCGCGTGGCATGCGAAGCCGTCGACGTTCGTGGTCGCGACGCAGGACCGGATGATCGATCCGGCGCTGCAGGAAGCGATGGCGAAGCGGATCGGCGCGACGGTCACGCGCGTGAATTCCAGCCACGTCGCGATGCTGAGCCAGCCGAAGGCCGTGGCCGACGCGATCATTGCCGCCGCCGAGCGCGCGAAGCAGGATACGCAGTGAGCGAATGCGGCGCCGCGCTGTCGTGAGGCGGTGCGGCGCCGCGCGTGATCGTGATGTCTTTTCACCAGGAGAAGTCATGACCGAACTCTGGCAACTGTCGGCAACCGAGCTCGCGAAACGCGTGCGGCAGCGCGACGTATCGGCGCGCGAAGTGGCGGACGCGGTGCTCGATCGTCTCGATGCCGTGAATCCGGCGATCAACGCGGTGGTCGAACATCGTCCCGACGACGTGCGGCGGCAGGCCGACGAAGTCGATCGTGCGATCGCGCGCGGCGACGATCCGGGGCCGCTCGCGGGCGTCCCCGTCACCGTGAAGATCAACGTCGATCAGGCCGGCTTTGCGACGACCAACGGCACCCGCCTGCAGCGCGACCTGATCGCGCGTGCCGACAGCCCGGTGGTCGCGAACATCCGGAAGGCTGGCGGGGTGTTGCTCGGCCGCACCAATTCCCCGACGTTCGCACTGCGCTGGTTCACGTCGAATCGCGTGCATGGTCACACGCGCAATCCGCGCAATCCGTCGCTGACGCCGGGCGGATCGAGCGGCGGCGCGGCGGCGGCGGTGGCGGCCGGGATCGGCCCGCTCGCGGTCGGCACCGACATCGGCGGCTCGGTGCGCTACCCGGCCTATGCGTGCGGCGTGCACGGGATCCGGCCGTCGCTCGGCCGCGTGCCGGCGTTCAATGCATCGTCGCCGGAGCGGGCGATCGGCGCGCAACTGATGTCGGCGGCCGGGCCGATCGCGCGCACGATCGACGATCTCTCGCTCGCGCTGCGGGCGTTCTCCGCGCCGGACCCGCGCGATCCGTGGCACGCCGCGGTGCCGTTCGACGGGCGCGAGGTGCCGAAGCGCGCGGCGCTGTGCGTGCGTCCGCGCGGCCTGGAGGTCGTGCCCGAAGTCGAGGCTGCGTTGCGCGATGCCGCGCGTCGGCTCGTCGATGCGGGCTGGACCGTCGACGAGATCGACGATACGCCGCCGATGCGCGAGGCTGCGCTGCTGCAGGAACAGCTGTGGCTCGGCGATGGTTTCGACGCGCTGGCGAATGCCGCGGAGCAAGACGGCGATCCGGGCGCGGCTGCGGTGATCGCCGCCGTGCGCAGCAAGGTGCGCGATCTGCCGGCGGATGTGATCAGCCGTGCGCTGGTTCGACGCACGACGTTGACGCGGCAATGGCGGCTGTTTCTAGATGAATATCCGGTGCTGTTGCTGCCCGTTTCATCGGAACTGCCGTTTCCCGACGATCTCGACCGGCAAGGGCCGGAAGGGTTCGATCGCGTGTGGGAAGCGCAGCTCACGTTGCGCGCGCTACCCGCGATGGGACTGCCGGGGCTGGCGGTCACGACGTCGCTCGTGAACGGCGTGCCGGTGGGCGTGCAGGTGGTCGCGACGCATCATCGCGAGGATCTGTGTTTGCTTGCGGGGCGCGATATCGAGGCGCGTGGGGTGCCGGTTGTGCCGGTCGACCCGGTGGTATGACATCCTGAAGAACCCATGCATCGGCGAGGCTCGGTGGCTTCGCCGGCGCATTTCGGATTCCATGACGACGCGCCGAATGCCGCGCTGATCGTTCTTCCCCTTCCTTTCAAACCCCTTCGATACACGCCATCGAACGGCCCTCGTCCTCCCTTTCCAACCCACCATCAACCGCGCACCAATAGCGCGCGTCTGCTATTGCATTCCCCGCGGCGCTGATTAGGAAATGAATTTTTATTGGTTCTGCTTCCCCGGCCGCACTCGCATAGTGGCGTTGACGGCTATAGACAGCACGCAAGCTGCAACAGCCGCATTCCCGGTGTCTTTGTTCATACGAATCTGAGAATACAAGGAAGTGTCATGACGGTTGAACTGGAAGAACGAACCGCTGCGCAGCAGGCGCTCGAAGACGCGCGCGCGGCGGCCCTGGCGGCTGGCAAGCCCTACGCGGGCGGCGTTGCGCCGGAAACCGCGTGGGCGTTGTTTTCGGCGGGCGACGCCGTGCTGGTGGACGTGCGCACGGCTGAGGAACGGAAATTCGTCGGCTACGTGCCGGAGTCGCTGCACGTGCCGTGGGCGACCGGCACGAGCCTGACGCGCAACCCGCGCTTCGTGCGCGAACTGGAAGCGAAGACCGGCAAGGACGCGGTCGTGTTGCTGTTGTGCCGCAGCGGCAACCGCTCGGCGCAGGCGGCCGAGGCCGCGGCGAAGGGCGGTTTCACGCAGGTTTTCAATGTGCTCGAAGGCTTCGAGGGCGACCTCGACGAGCGGCAGCATCGCGGCGGCCAAAACGGCTGGCGCTTCCGCGGCCTGCCTTGGGCGCAGGATTGATTCACGGCGGTTACGGGGAGAAAGCAGCATGGCCGCATTCGATATCGACGACATCGTTCAATCGCTGCAGACGGTGCGTCGCGCATGGCGCGAAAAGCAGCGGCGTTCGCTCGAACCCGGCGGGCGTGATTTGCCGGCGCGCGAAGCGCTCGCGCAGATCGTCGGCGCACTGAAAGGCGTGCTGTTCCCGATGCGGCTCGGGCCGCCCGACCTGCGGCAGGAAAGCGAGAACTTCCACGTGGCCCACGCGCTCGACGCGGCGCTGAATGCGTTGCTCACGCAGGTGACGCTCGAATTGCGCTACGCGGCGCGTCACCGCAATGCCGACGGGCCGGCAGACAACCTCGACGAAGTCGCGTCGAAGGCCGTGCAGGCGTTCGCCGCGCGCTTGCCGGAGATTCGCCGGCTGCTCGACAGCGACGTGCTGGCGGCATTCCACGGCGATCCGGCGGCCGGCAGCGTCGATGAGGTGCTGCTGTGCTATCCGGGCATCCTCGCGATGATTCATCACCGGCTCGCGCACGAACTGTACGGGCTCGGCCTGCCGCTGCTCGCGCGGATCATCGCCGAGCAGGCGCATGCGGAAACGGGCATCGACATTCATCCGGGCGCGCGCATCGGCGCGGGCTTCTTCATCGACCACGGCACGGGCGTCGTGATCGGCGAGACGGCGATCATCGGCGAGCGCGTGCGCGTGTATCAGGCCGTCACGCTCGGCGCGAAGCGCTTCCCGCGCGATGCGGCCGGCCATCTGGAGAAGGGGCTCGCGCGCCATCCGATCGTCGAGGACGACGTGGTGATCTATGCGGGCGCAACGATCCTCGGCCGCGTGACGATCGGGCGCGGCGCGGTGATCGGCGGCAACGTGTGGCTCACGCAGGACGTGCCGGCCGGCGAAAACGTCACGCAGGCCGTGCTGCGCAGCGAAGCGAACGCCGCGCCGCGCACGGCGGCGCGCGTCGCCTAGGAGGCGCGATGAGCGACCTCATCCATCACTTCGGCGCCACCGTGCGCAAGCTGCGCGAAGCGCGCACGTGGTCGCAGGAGCAACTGGCCGAGCATGCCGGGCTGAACCGCTCGTACGTCGGCGAGATCGAGCGCGGCGAGGCGATCGCGTCGATCGTCACGGCCGACAAGATCGCGCGCGCGTTCGACGTGTCGATCTCGACGCTGCTGCCGGGCGCGTACGTCACCTGAGGTCGCGCCGCATCGTTTCCCCTTTCGGGGGCATGACCTGACGGCTATAGCATGTTGAGCCGGTAGGGGCGTGCTTCCGATAATCACCCAGCGTCATAAGCAATCCCGTTTTTCATCTTAAGAACCCGGAGCCACACATGTCGACCGTTGCAAGCGGCACGGCTGCGCTGAGCGATCACGCCGCCCGCCAACTAGCGAACGCTACCAAGACCGTCCCCCAGCTTTCCACGATCACGCCGCGCTGGCTGACCCATCTGCTGCAATGGGTGCCGGTCGAGGCCGGCATCTATCGCCTGAACCAGGTGAAGAACCCGGAAGCCGTGCGCGCCGCGTGCACGCAGCTCGAGGACGAAAGCGTGCTGCCGCAGACGTTCGTGCCGTACGAGGAACAGCCGCGCGAGTACTTCCTGAACGCGGTGAGCACGGTGCTCGACGTGCATACGCGGATCTCCGATCTTTACAGCAGTCCTCATGACCAGATCAAGGAACAGCTGCGCCTGACGATCGAGACGATCAAGGAGCTGCAGGAAAGCCAGCTGATCAACAACCCCGACTACGGGCTGCTCGCGAACGTGACCGACGAACAGCGGATCTTCCCGCTGACGGGCGCGCCGACGCCGGACGATCTCGACGAGCTGCTGACGAAGGTGTGGAAGGAGCCGGCGTTTTTCCTCACGCACCCGCTCGCGATCGCCGCGTTCGGCCGCGAATGCACGCGGCGCGGCGTGCCGCCGCCGACGGTCAGCCTGTTCGGCTCGCAATTCCTCACGTGGCGCGGCATTCCGCTGATTCCGTCGGACAAGGTGCCGGTCGCGGACGGCAAGACCAAGATCCTGCTGCTGCGCGTCGGCGACAAGCGTCAGGGTGTCGTCGGCCTGTATCAGCCGGGCGTCGCGGGCGAGCAGGGGCCGGGCCTGTCGGTGCGCTTCATGGGGATCAACAACCAGGCGATCGCGTCGTACCTGATCTCGCTGTATTGCTCGCTCGCGGTCCATTCGCCGGATGCGCTGGCTGTCCTCGATGACGTCGAAATCGCCAAGTTCCATGACTATCCCGACACCTACCGTTAATCCCGGCTTGGCCGGCGGCGACGCGCACGCGTTGCCGCATGCGCCGCTGCCGGCCGGCTTGCCCGACCCGGCGACGCTCGCGCGGCTCGCGTCCGAGTTCTTCGCGACGCCGCCCGGGCAGGCCACCGCGCCCGGGTTGTCGGCGGGCAGCGGCGCGGTCGGCGGCGTGCCGTCGGCCTTGCCCGCGGCGGCGCCGATTCTCGCGTCGGTGAGCAACCCGGTGCCGGGCGGTTCGCCGCTCGCGGGCCCGGGCGGGGCGGGCACCGGCGTACCGGGGCTCGCGCTGCCGCAAGGCAAGGTACCGGGCGCGAACCTCGCGCCGTCCGCGCCGACGCACGTGCTGTCGCTCGGCAACCGCGCACCCGCGCTCGCGCCGCATGCGGCCGCGCAGAACGGGTTGCCCGACAACGTCGTATCGATCGCGCCCGCGCTGGAGCCGCGCGTCGGCGGCGCGGCGCTCGGCGTGCCGCAGGTGAATGCGCCGGCGCCGGAAGGCGCGGCGAAGGCGTCGCCGTACTACTTCACCGACGGTTCGCTGCAGGGCTGGCAGGGGACGCCGCAGGACATCGTCGTGCCGTCGAACGGCCTCGCGTCGCCGGAAGCGTTCGGGTTGCCGGGCGACGACGCGCTGCGCGCGCTGCTCGCCGTGCAGCGCGACGTGCGGGTGTCGCATGCATCGGGCGCATCGGGCGCCGACGTGCCGCGTTATTTCATCGACGACTCGCACGCAGCCGAGCCGCAAGGCCAGCTGTATCGCGGCGCTCATCCGCCGTTCGACGTGAACGCGATCCGCCGGGATTTCCCGATCCTGCAGGAGCGCGTGAACGGCAAGCAGCTCGTCTGGTTCGACAACGCGGCGACGACGCACAAGCCGCAGGCCGTGATCGACCGCCTCGCGTACTTCTATGCACACGAGAACTCGAACATCCACCGCGCGGCGCACGCACTGGCCGGCCGCGCGACGGATGCGTACGAGCATGCACGGGAAACGGTGCAGCGCTTCATCGGCGCATCGTCGCCCGACGAGATCGTGTTCGTGCGCGGCACGACCGAGGCGATCAACCTGATCGCGAAGACGTGGGGCGTGCAGAACGTCGGCGAAGGCGACGAGATCGTCGTGTCGCATCTCGAGCATCACGCGAACATCGTGCCGTGGCAGCAGCTTGCCGCGCTCAAGGGCGCGAAGCTGCGCGTGATTCCGGTCGACGATTCGGGGCAGGTACTGCTCGACGAATACCGGAAGCTGCTCAACGATCGCACGAAGATCGTGTCGGTCACGCAGGTGTCGAACGCGCTCGGCACGGTCGTGCCGGTGAAGGAGATCGTCGAGCTTGCGCATCGCGCGGGCGCGAAGGTGCTGGTCGACGGTGCGCAGTCGATCTCGCACATGCGTGTCGACGTGCAGGCGCTCGATGCGGATTTCTTCGTGTTCTCCGGGCACAAGATCTACGGGCCGACCGGGATCGGCGTGGTGTACGGCAAGCGCGCGATCCTCGACGACATGCCGCCGTGGCAGGGTGGCGGCAACATGATCGCGGACGTGACGTTCGAGCGCACGGTGTTCCAGCCGCCGCCGAACCGTTTCGAAGCCGGCACCGGCAACATCGCGGATGCGGTGGGGCTCGGCGCGGCGCTCGACTACGTGAACCGTGTCGGCATCGAGAACATCGCGCGCTACGAGCACGATCTGCTCGCGTATGCGACGAGCGTGCTCGCGCCGGTGCCGGGCGTGCGGCTCGTCGGTACCGCGCGCGACAAGGCGAGCGTGCTGTCGTTCGTGCTGAAGGGCTATGAAACCGAGGAAGTCGGGCAGGCGCTGAACGAAGAGGGCATCGCGGTGCGCTCGGGGCATCACTGCGCGCAGCCGATCTTGCGGCGGTTCGGGCTCGAAGCCACGGTGCGGCCGTCGCTCGCGTTCTACAACACGTGCGATGAAGTCGATGCGCTGGTGAGTGTCGTCAGGAGACTGGCGGCGCGGCGCTGACGTTGTCGTTGTGCTGATTTGATGTTGCCCGCTTGCGGCGGCCTTTGCGGGCCGCCGCAAGCGTTTTGACGTTACGCGCTCAGAAACGCACGACCGGCTTCTGCTCGACACTGAACCCGTCACGCAGCACGCACGCCGAATCGGCGAAGTAGCGGCGGATCTCCGACAGCAGATCGGTGTTGCCGCGTCGGCAGAACACGACCCCCGATCCCTCCTCCGTCAACAGCTCGTCGATCAGCGATTCGGGTTGCCCGATATCGGCGAGATGGACATTCTGCACGCCGTGTGCGAGCGCATCGAGCGCGTCCCGTACGCACGGCGCCGCGTCGGCGGCCGGATGCTCGGCGAGCCATTGCTCCAGCTCCGTGATGCCGTACAGCCCGGCGAGCTCGCCAAGTTCGTGCAGCAACCCTTTGTCGACCATCATCACCAACGAGACGGCGCACGTGCGTTGCGCGAGCAGGCTGCCGAGCCGTTCAGGGCGCAGCAGGCAGTCGCGACCCGCGTCGTCCGGTGCGACCGGCATCACGACGGGCACCAGTCCGTTGTCGAGCAACGCGTTCAACGCGGTGACGTCGAACCGCGCGACCATGCTCGTGTTCGCGCTGTCGGGTACGGCGCTGGCGACGAGCAGGCCGCCGTCGTGACCGTCGATGCCGATTGCCCGCGCGCCGTGGCTGCCGATCAGGCGCGCGAGTTCATGGTTGATGCCGGTCATGGCGGCGTGCACGGTGTGCATCGATTGCGTACCGGACGTGGACGGCGCGCTCTGGACGACGATCGGACGGATGCCGGTGAGCGCGAGCAGCGCGACATCCTGCGCGAAGGCCGAGCGCGTGTGGACGTCGCTGGCGGCACCACCGTCGACGATGACGACGGTCTGTCCGTGCAGCGCCTGCATGAATGGCAGTGAGCGGGCCAAGCCGGCCACGCGTCGAGTGGGAGTGTCAGGGTCTGGGAACATTGGCGTTCGAAAGGATGAAGGGGATACCTGTCGTTGCGCGACGCTCGATCAAACAGTGCGTTGCATGAGTCGGCGAATCTCGTCGGGCGTTTGTGCGTCGCGTGACGCTTGCCGGATCGCGCGTTCGCTGAACCATCGCGCGGCGTCGGCGAGCAGTTCGAGGTGTGCACGGTCGTCCGCGTGCGGCAGCACCAGCACGACGAATTCGCGCACGGGCTTGCGGTCGGGCGCGTTGAACGTGAACGGGTATCGCGCGCGGACGAACAGCGCGACAGCCGAACCGATCCCGTCGACGCGCGCATGCGGAATCGCGACGCCCTGGCCGAGGCCGGTCGAGCCGAGTTGTTCGCGCTTGATCAGTTCGGCCCGGATCCGTTCCGCGGATACGCCGCTGTCGCGTGCGACATGGTGAGCGACGAGGTCGAACAACTGGATCGCACTTTCCACCGGTACGTCGAGCAGGATATTGTCCGGCGGACAGGCGTCGGCGAGCGCGGTCGCGAACGGCGTGCCACCGCGTTGCTGAGGGCGGTCGGATTGGCCGTCGACGGCGGCCTGATGCGTTTGCATGCGGATCTCTCCGTGTCGGGATGACAGGGGAATCCTAGACAAACCCGCGTAAAGACGGTGTCAGATACGCGGGGGCCGGGCATTAAAATCTCGTATCGAGCGCCGATGCCGCCGCGCGCGATACGGACGCCCTCAGGTTCCCGACAGCACGAACGGCAGCGTCGTCAGCAGAAACACTGAAATGCCGACGACCGGCGCGCCGAATGCGATTGCCGCGAACGCCATGATGGCGCTCGCCAGCACGAGCGTTCTCGACACCCGGCGGTGTCGGCCGTGCGCCGTCGTCCGGTCCTCGCGCAGAGCATGGGTTCGCGCGCCGATCACGTGTTTCCAGAACGTCAAGCCCAGCATCATTCCATTGCTCCTGTATGAAAGACGATCGAGACGGGGCGCGCGCGGCTTCGGAAGCGAGAATCCCCGTGAATAAAATCAGTGATGCAAAATAAATGGATCGGATCGGCAGACCGATGTCGTGCCGTTACGCGGAACGTGTCGCACGCATTGCGATGTGCGATGCGGGACGACCGAATCGACGTCGTGTTCAAGCATGCACGGGAAGGACCACGGCGCGCACCGTCCGCCTGTCGGCGGGACGGTGGCTCGGGAAGGAGACGCAGGCGTCCGGCCTGTCAGGCGGAGAAGCAACCCGGAGGACGAGGACTTCGGATGCGCATGGCGCGTGCTCGGTAGTGGATGGCGAATCCATTCTAGCGAACGGATGCGCGGGCGCAAGTAAAAAGGTCGTAAAGGTGCGTGAATCCGGTTACGCACGCGCCGGAGACGGGGGGCGTCGGGCCGGTATGGCCGGTGAGCGTTCGAGACGGACGAGTACGCCGCGAATCAACGTCCGGCCAGCATCCGCCCACCCACTGCCATCAGCAACAGTCCGGCGGCCGTATCGAGCGCGGCCTTGCGCCGGACCAGCAACCGGCGCACCGACGGACGCGACGCGAGCAGCGCCATCGTGCAATACCACGCAGCCGGGGTCGCGACCGACAGCACGACGACCGACAGATCGAGCCACGCCGGCGCATGGGCCGGCGCCCTCAGCGCGAAGATACTGCCGTAGAATGCGACGGACTTCGGGTTCGTCATGCTGGCGACGTAGCCTTTTCTCGCCGCGCGCCAGCCGGACGTCGCGGCCGGCGCGGCAATCGGCCCGCCGGCAATCGTATTGCGTCGCGCCAAAGTACACAACGCGTGACGACTTCCATCGCCACGCGTTGCACGATCCTACTCAACCGCACGCACGCCGGCGAACCGGCGCGCACGCTGCTGCGTCGTCAGAAATCGAACCCCGGCCCGCCCGCACCCGGGCCGCCCGGTGCGGCGGCCGGCGCCGCATCCTTCGGCGCTTCGTACACGGTCGCATCGGTCGTCAGCAGCAGCCCGGCCACCGACGCCGCGTTCTGCAGCGCGGTGCGCGTGACCTTGGTCGGATCGAGCACGCCCGATTCGACGAGATCGCCGTACTCGCCCGTCTGCGCGTTGTAGCCGAAATTGCCCGTGCCTTCCGCGACCTTCGCGACGACGACGCTCGCTTCCTCGCCCGCATTGGTGACGATCTGGCGCAGCGGTTCCTCGAGCGCGCGCAGCACGATCTTGATGCCCGCGTCCTGATCGGCGTTCGCACCCTTCAGTTCGCGGATCGCCTGCCGCACGCGAATCAGTGCGACGCCGCCGCCCGGCACGATGCCTTCCTCGACGGCCGCGCGCGTGGCGTGCAGCGCGTCGTCGACGCGGTCCTTCTTCTCCTTCACCTCGATTTCGGTCGCGCCGCCGACCTTGATCACCGCCACGCCGCCCGCGAGCTTCGCGACGCGTTCCTGCAGCTTCTCGCGATCGTAGTCGGACGTGGCCTCTTCGATCTGCACGCGGATCTGCTTCACGCGCGCTTCGATGTTCTTCGCATCGCCCGCGCCGTCGATCACCGTGGTGTTTTCCTTGCCGACCTCGATGCGCTTCGCCTGGCCCAGTTCGGCCAGCGTGGTCTTCTCGAGCGTCAGGCCCGTTTCCTCGGCGATCACCTGGCCGCCGGTGAGGATCGCGATGTCCTCGAGCAGCGCCTTGCGGCGATCGCCGAAGCCCGGCGCCTTGACCGCGACCGTCTTCAGGATGCCGCGGATGTTGTTCACGACGAGTGTCGCGAGCGCTTCGCCTTCGACGTCTTCCGCGATGATCAGCAGCGGCCGGCCCGACTTGGCGACCTGTTCGAGCACCGGCAGCAAGTCGCGGATGTTCGAGATCTTCTTGTCGTGCAGCAGGATGTACGGGCTTTCGATCTCGGCGATCTGCTTGTCCGGATTGTTGATGAAATACGGCGACAGGTAGCCGCGATCGAATTGCAGCCCTTCGACGACGTCGAGCTCGTCGGCGAGCGACTTGCCGTCCTCGACCGTGATCACGCCTTCCTTGCCGACGCGGTCGATCGCTTCCGCGATGCGCTGGCCGATCGACTCCTCGCCGTTCGCGGAGATCGTCGCGACCTGCGCGATTTCCTTGCTCGTGGTGGTCGGCTTGCTGATCTTCTTCAATTCCTCGACGGCCGACGCGACGGCCTTGTCGATGCCGCGCTTCAGGTCGAGCGGATTGAGCCCGGCCGCCACGTATTTCTGGCCTTCACGGACGATCGCCTGCGCGAGCACGGTGGCCGTGGTCGTGCCGTCGCCGGCTGCGTCGCTGGTGCGCGACGCGACTTCCTTCACGAGTTGCGCGCCGATGTTCTGCAGCTTGTCCGCGAGTTCGATTTCCTTCGCGACCGACACGCCGTCCTTCGTGACGACGGGCGCGCCGAAGCTGCGTTCGAGCACGACGTTGCGGCCTTTCGGGCCGAGCGTGACCTTCACCGCGTTCGCGAGGATGTTCACGCCTTCGGTCAGCTTCGACCGTGCGATGTCGCTGAAAAGAATTTCCTTGGCTGCCATGATTGCGCTCCGTTATTGATTGACGACCGCGACGATGTCTTCTTCGCGCAGCACGAGAAACTCGTTGCCGTCCACCTTGACGGCTTGCCCCGCGTACTTGCCGAACAGCACGCGTTCGCCGACCTGCAGATCGGGCACGATGCGCTGGCCGTCCGTGTCCTTGCGGCCGGGGCCGACGGCGATCACTTCGCCCTGGTCGGGCTTTTCGGCGGCGCTGTCGGGGATCACGATGCCCGACGCGGTGGTGGTTTCCTGATCGAGTCGCTTCACGATCACGCGATCGTGCAAGGGGCGTAGGCTCATTTTTTCGTCCTGTCCTGTTCTGTCGAAATTGGCTGGCACTCTTTAACAGAGAGTGCTGACGAGTATAAAAATGCGCGGCGGCGCGATCCAATAACGGATTTGCACAAGCATTCGCGCCGTCGTGCAAAGCGGGTGGGCCCGTTATTGCGACACGGCGGGCTGCGGGACCGGCGAACAGACCGGGCGGATCGTCTCGCCGGCCAGCACGCGCTTCACGAACGGAATCGAATCGGCGAGCGACGCGTTCACGGTGCCGTTGTGCTCGCGGCCCGCATACAGGTGTGCCTCGACCGTCGTGCCGGCCGCGCAGGCGTCCCTGGCGAGCGCGAGTTCGAGCGGCGCGAGCCCGTCGTCCGCGCCCGCGCCGATGAAAACGGGCGTCGCGATCTTCAGCGTCGGGTACTTCAGGTAGTCGTCCCACCATGCCTTCAGCCGCGCATCGCCGCCCGGCTTCACGGTGTTCGCGTGCGTGAGCTGCGCGAGCGCCGCATCGTCCTCGAGCGATGCGAGGCAACTGATGCGCGACTGTTCGAGAATCGGCAGTGCGGTATCGGTCAGCACTTCGTCGGCGCGCAGCGACGGGTCGATCTGCTGCGCAGACAGCACCGAGTAGAACTGATATGCGAGCGTCGGATCGACGCGTTCGGGATCGCGCCGGTAGGCCGTCTCGAACTTCGGCAGCGATGCGAGCGTGGCGCGCGACGCGTTGTAGATCGTGCCGGTCGCGACGGTCGCGCGGATCGCCAGTTCGGGCGCATAGACCGGCGCATAGCCGGCCGCCGCGATCACGGCCGAGCCTCCTTGCGACTGGCCGACCAGCACGACCTCGTTCGCGAGGCCCGGCACGCCGGCGAGCACCGCGCGCACGCTGTCGAGCAGCGTGTAGCTGTTCGAGCGGTTGTTGAGCTGCGGATTCGGGCCGGGCGTGCCGAGCCCCTGATAGTCGGTGGCGACCACCGCGAACCCTTGCTGAAGCCACGCGCTCAGGTAGCGCACGTCGCGATACGAGCGGCCGAACCATGACGGCGCGCAGATGTCGGCCATCCCGAACGTGCCGTGCGCCCACGCGACGATCGGCCAGCCGCCGGCCGGCGGCGTGCCGCGCGGCAGGAACAGCGCGCCCGACACCGCGATCGGCGTGCGGCCGCCGACGCCGTCGGTCGACGCGTACAGGATGCGCAATTGCCGCGCGGCACTCGCGAGCCCGAGCGTCGCGGGCAGCGCTTCGGTGCGCAGCAGCGCGCCGGGCGTGGCCGGAACGTCGCGGTCCCACGTGTAGAACGCGGATACGCGGCCGTCGCCTTGTAGCGGGTCCGGGGCGGGGACACGGCCCGGCGACGCCGCGAGCGAAACGACGGAAGACACGGCGAGTGCCGATACGAGCAGCGTGCGCGCGGCGATGCCGCGCAGGGAAAGAAGCGTCATGGCTGGATGAAGGTCGGTGAGAGCGGATACGCCGGATAAGGCCGGCGCGGGCCGAGTGCGATGCAAGTTTCGAACCAGCGGGGTCGTTGCGTACGCAACGCGCGGTATGGCGGAGCGATGGATCGATGCCGCGCGCATCGTCCACACGCACTGACTGCGTGTCGTGCAGCAATCCCGGCCGGCAGGTTGTTGCTTGCGCAACAGATGCGTAGGCGCAGGCTGCACGCCGCAAGTCGGGCATCGCGTTCCAGCGCCGCGTCAGCCGGCCCTCGAGATGCCCATCGCCGCGCTGGCACGATTGCTGCTGATTCGTCGACCGTGCGTCGCGGCGTTGCGACGCGAGCCCATCCGTTCAACCGATCAAGGAACCTTCCTCATGTCCGTCACCCAAGCCATCGACAGCGGCGAACTCGTGGCATTCGTCGAGCGCGCCACGCGCGAATTCGCGCAGGCCGAGCGCGTGCTGAAGGAAACGCGCACGCTCAGCGCCACCAACACGTTCCAGGCGTTTCAGCGCGTGCCGGGCACGGAGCTCGTCGTCGCGCTGTCGGCGCCGAGCCCGTGGGCCGCATCGCGGGAGATCCAGCCGGTCGTCGTGACGCTCGACGGCGACGTGCTGCACGGCGACGCGCGCGCGGGCGGCAACGGCCCGCGCTACGCGGGCGTATTCCGCGAGGTGCCGGAAGTCGACGTGGTGATTCATGTCCACGGCCCGTATCTCGGCGCATGGGCGAGCGCGCATCGTCCGCTGCCGATCCGTTACGCGCCGGCCGCGCGCTACACGCGGGCACGCGAAATCCCCGTCTACGTCGATCGCCGCCCCGGCGAGCCGCGCTTCATCGTCGACACGATCCGGCGCGATCCCGACGTGCCGGCGATCATCGAGGCGAACGGCGGCGCGACGTTCTGGGGCAAGTCGATCCTCGACGTGTCGAAGTACATCCTGATCCTCGAGGAAGCCGCGTACTTCCAGGCGCTCGCGGAACCGCTCGGCGGCTCGCTCGAATTCGGGCCGGGCGCGCTCGAACAGCAATGGAAGATGACCGGCCTCGCATGATGCCGCGCGGCGGCCGGCGCAATCCGGCCGCCGTCATACCGATAGCTCGATGAATTGGTTCGTGGCCGGCGTGCGCCTTGCTATCGTCGAACCTTCCCCGTTCAACACGCCGGTCGTGCCATGGCCATCTTCAGCTTGCCGGACCCGACTTCGCACGCGATCACGATTCGCGCGAAGGCACTGACGTTCGACGATCCCAAATCGCGGGTGCTGCTCGAACGCATCCAGCTCGTCGCACCGAGCGATGCGACGGTGCTCGTCACCGGCGAGAGCGGCACGGGCAAGGAGCTGATCGCGCGCCTCGTGCATTCGCTGAGCGAGCGTCACGACGGGCCGTTCGTCGCGGTCAACTGCGGGGCTTTTTCGGAAACGCTGATCGAAAGCGAGCTGTTCGGCCACGAGCGCGGCGCGTTCACCGGCGCGATCAACAGCCAGCCCGGCTGGTTCGAATCCGCGAATCGCGGCACGCTGTTTCTCGATGAAGTGGGCGACCTGCCGCTGTCCGCGCAGGTCAAGCTGCTGCGTGTGCTGCAGGAGCGCGAGGTGACGCCGGTCGGCTCGCGCAAGACCGTGAAGATCGACGTGCGGCTCGTCGCGGCGACCAACGTCAATCTCGAAGCCGCGGTGCGCGCGGGCAATTTCCGCGAGGATCTGTACTACCGGCTCAACGTCGTGAAGCTGAGCCTGCTGCCGCTGCGCGAGCGGCCCGGCGACATCGCGCCGCTGATCGAACACTTCATCGACACCTACGCGAAGCGGCTGCGCGTGGCCGCGCCGACGCTGACCGACGCTGCGCGCGCGCGGCTGCATGCGCATGCATGGCCCGGCAACATCCGCGAACTGGAGAACGTGATTCACCACGCGGTGCTGATCTGCGCAGGCGGCGCGATCGACGTCGGCGACCTGCAATTCTCCGCGCTGTCACTCGCACCTGACCCGGCCGACGCACCAGGTGCGACCGCCGCGCCGCCGCGCCGCGCGCGCGACGTGGCCGAAGCGACCGACGCGCTGCGCCACGCGGTGATCGAACTGCTGGATCTCGGCACGCCGGCGCTGTGGCAGCACATCGAGGACACCGTGTACCGCAGCGTGTTCGACTACAGCGAGCACAACCAGCTGCGGATGTCGCGCCTGCTCGACCAGTCGCGCAACATCGTGCGTGCCCGGCTCGCGCAGCTCGGCATCCTGAAGCCGCGCGACGCGGGCGACGGCGGCGACGCCGACACCGGCGCGCGGCTGCGCCGTCAGGCGTGATCGCGCCAGCGCAGCGCGCGCTGGGCGATCCGCTCGCATAACGTACTCATGCCGACGGCCAACGCCGTCACGCCGAGCACGCACACCAGCAGCACGTCGGCGCGCGCGCCGGCCTGCGCGTTCTGCATCAGGCTGCCGACGCCGGCGCCCGTATTGAACAGCAGCTCGCTGCTGGTCGCGGTGATCCACGCGAACGGCACGGCCTGCAGCACGCCCGCGAACAGGTCGGGCAACGCGCCGGGGATCAGCACGTCGCGCCACAGGCCGATGCGGGTCAGGCGATACGACTGCGCGAGTTCGACGTAGCGCGGATCGACGCGGCGCAATCCGTCGAAGCTGGCGGTGGTCATCGGGTAGAACGCGGCCAGCGCGATGATGAACACCTTCGCGAATTCGCCGGTGCCGGCCCACAGGCTCAGCAGCGGAATCAGCCCGAGCAGCGGTACGTAGCGCAGCGCCTGGAACGCCGGTTCGCCGAGCTTGCGTGCGAGCGTCGAGCGCGCCATCGCCGCGCCGAACACGAGCCCGAACGCGACGCCGAAGCCGAGCCCGAGCGTCGTGCGGCGCAGGCTCGCGCCGAGATCGGTCGTGAGTTCGCCGCTGCGCGCAAGTTCGACGAGCGCGGCGCCGACCTGCTGCAGCGGCACGAACGCATATTGATGGGCCGCGTCGCCGGACGAGGCGGTTTGCCAGGCGGCCAGCAGCAGCGCCGGTACGACGAGGCCGCGCGCGCGGCGGCGCAGCGGGGCGAGCGAGGCAACGCGGGTAACGAAGGTCATGCCGAAGCGGTTCCGGTCAGGGTCAGCGCGCGGGCGTCAGCCAGCGCAGCGCATAACGTTGGACGAGTGCGATCGAGCGGTCGAGCGCGAAGCCGATCAGCCCGATTACCGCGACGTCGACGAGTACCACGTCGAGCCGCAGCATCTGCCGGGCGAGTTCCATCATCTGGCCGATGCCGCTGTCCGCGCTGAGCAGCTCGACCGCGACGAGCGCGAGCCACGCACGCGCGAGCGCGATCCGCACGCCGGTGAGCAGCGGCGGCAGCGCGGCCGGCAGCAGCACGTCGCGCAGCAGCGCGAAGCGGCCGAGCCCGTAGTGGCGCGCCATCTCGACGAGATCGCGCGGCGCGTCGTGCACGCCCGTGTACGCGGCCAGCGCGACCGGGAAGAACACGGCCTTGCCGACCACGACGAGCTTCAACGGTTCGTCGACGCCGATCAGCAGGATCAGCAGCGGAATCAATGTGAGCGTGGGCAATTGCCGCAACAGGTCGAAGGTCGGCCGCAGGTAGTCGGCGAACAGCCGGCTGCGTGCGAGCAGGATGCCGAATGCGGCGCCGCTGGTCGCGCCGATCGCGAAACCGAGCACGAGGCGGTGCAGCGTGATCGACAGGTTGTCGCGCAGTTCGCCGGTGTCGAGCAGCGTGCGCAGCGTCGCCGCGAGGCGCTCGGGCGGCACGACGAGCTGCGGCGGAAACCAGCGCTGCGCGCTCGCGAGCCACCACAGCGCGGCGAATGCGACGGGCGTGATCCACCACAGCGCGTGGTGGCCGAGCCGCGCGACGCCCGGCAGGCGAACCGCCGCGCGCAAGCCGTTCGGCGCGAGGGCGCGCGTCGCCATCAGCGGCTCGCGACGCGCGGGGCGTCGGCGCGCCAGTAGCCGTCGAGGCCGAGCTGCTTGAGCGCGGTCGACACGAAGGTCGGCGCGAGCAGCGCGTTCACGTCGACCGGAGCGGACGTCAGCCCGGCCTGGCGGCTGTACGCGACGACATCGCGGTAATGGCCGGTCAACGCCGGCGTGAAGAGCGGCGTCCATTGCTCCTTCCACGGCGTCGCTTCGTCCGCGTATTCGCGGCGCACGACGCTTTCCGGCTGGCCGGACGCGCTCAGGATCTTCACGTACGCGTCGCGGTTCTGCGGCTGCGAGATCCAGTGCGCGGCCCGGACGTAGGCCGTCGCGACGATCTGCGTGATGTCGGGGTAGCGCCGCACGAAATCGTCGGACGCCCACAGTTCCGCGCGCATCTTCCAGTCGTCGGGCGCGTTCTTGGTCGACCAGATGATCTTGCCGACGTTCTTGTCGACGAGCGAATACGCGTCGGACAGCGTGAAGAAGCCGTCGACGCGGCCGGCCGCGACGGCCGCCGCGCCGGCCTGCGGATCGAGGTTATAGATCCTGAAGTCGGACAGCTTCAGCCCGTTCTCGGCGAGCAGCTTGCTGAACGGCACTTCCCACGGCCGGCCGCGATTGAGGGCGATGCGCTTGCCCTTGAGGTCGACGATCGACTTCGCGCTCGAGCCGGCCGGCACGACCAGATACGTGTTGCTGCCGACGCCGCCCGGCACGATCAGGCGCGTGTGCGTGCCCGACGCGTTGACGACCACCGACGGCAGGTCGCCGTAGCCGGCGAAATCGATGCTGCCGTTCGTGAATGCCTCGTTGACGAGCGTGCCGACCGCGGCGGTCGACACCGGCACCCATTGCAGCGTCACGTGTCGCGCGGCGAGCGCTTTTTCGAGCGACTTGTCGGCGTCGATCAGCGCGGATGCGCCCGCGTATTGCGTCTTGCCGCCGCTCGAATACGCGACGACGGCGATTCGCACGACCTTGGGCGCGTCTTGCGCGTGGGCGGCGGGCGTGACGAATGATGCGACGGCCAATGGCAGCGCGGCGAGCAGCGCGCGCAGCGGGCGATGCAGCGACGCGAGGGAGAGTGTGGGTTTCATGATGGTCCGGAGCAGTGAACGTGAAAGGGGCTCACGCGCGCTTCTGCAACGACGGCCGCAGCACGTCGGCGAGCGGGCGCGGATCGATCCAGTCGGCGACGTCGAAATCGGCTTCCAGAAAACCGTGGTCGTGCAGGAACGTCTTGAACTCGTCGAGCGCGGCGACCGATTCGTCGTCGAGATTGATGCCGAGATGCCGGTGCAACTGGTTGCCGTACGCGGCGCGTACCCAGTCGATCGACGACGCGGTTTCGCCGGCCACGTAGTGCGCGGTTTCGTCGGGATGCGTGCCGGCCCATTCGCCGGCGGCGACCACGAGTTTCAGGAAGCCGGCGACGATGTCGGGGTGGTTCGCGAGCACGTCCGCGTTGACGGTCAGCGGGCGCGGCGTGCCGTTGTTGTTGCGGATCGAGCGCTCCGGATGAAAGCCGATGTCGATCACGACGTGCGCGCCGATCAGTTGCGCGATCTCGAGGCCCGTCGAGCCCTTCACGTAGATCGCATCGACTTCGCCGCGCAGCAGCGCGCCGGCTTCGGCCGCATACAGCGCACGGCTCGAAAAGCCTTGCGGTGACGCGAACAGGCTCGCCGCGCGCGCCGGGCCGACGGCTTGCAGCGTGCGGGCGCGCACGTCGACGCGTTCGACGTCGCCGAGCGTCAGCCCGTCGAGGCTCAGCGCATTGACGAAGCCGCGCAGCGCCGACGCGCGAAAGATGTCGATGCGATCGTCGGGGCGGCTCGGAATCGCGATCCGGCGCCCGCGCAACGCCTTCACGGAGCGGATGCCCGACTCGGGGCGCGCGAGGATCAGCTGCGATTCGTCGACCCACGACAACCCGATCACGCGTGTGTTCGCGTCGTTCGAGCGCGCCCACATCGCGGGGATGCTGCCGCCCTGGCGAAACGACTGCGCGAGCGTGTGGTCGCTGATCGACGACACGTCGTGCCGCGTGGCGCCGCGTGGCGAGCGGATCGCGACGCCGTCGGCCGACGTCTCGCCGTTGAGCCAGCCGAGGTGCACGGCGATGCCGAGCGGCGTCGGCACCGGCGATCGGGCGTACCAGAACGTCTGCTGCTTGTCCGATGACGAATCGGGCCTGTCTGTCATGTGTGAGATTCCCCTGTCTGGGTAAGCGTGGTCGAGGCGCGGTGTCGCCCGCGCGGGCCGTTCCACGTTGCAAGTTCCGGGCCAGTGAACGGCAACCGCCGTGCGGCCGCTGCCGCGGGCCGCGCGGGCGATGCGCGGCATGGCGGCAGTTCCCTGCGTTGTTGCGTGAGCAACAGTCGGGTCGGGCGCTGTTGCGCGCGCAGCACCGGTGCGGCGGAAGCAGCAGCGGCACGGGTGCGTGTCGCGACATGTCCGGCGGCACCCGGCGCACATGATTCGAATCGTCGCGCACGCCCGACCCGCAAGGCGCCGCGCGCATTCGCCGGCGGCTTCGCGCATGTCGCGGCGAACCCGTTGGCACACCGCGTGCTTTACAGCGCTGCAAACGCGCGGCACGCCGGTGCCGCACGCAATCCGAACGGGCCGACAAGGAGAATCCCGATGGCTGTTGAATTTCTGTGGCGCCTGCCGATGCACGGCGACGGCCGGCGCGCACACGATCTGCATACGCGCGGCGAATGGAATCGCCAGCGCGCGTCGCGCGTCGCACCGAAAGTCGACGACGACGCGTTCGGCTACATCGACTATCTGTCGCAGGTCGCGCGCGCGGCCGATATCGCCGGCTTCCACGGCGCGCTGATTCCGATCTTCCGCTTCACCGAGGAACCGTGGGTCGTGGCGGCCGCGCTGGCGCGCGAGACGCGCCGGCTGCGCTTGCTGATCGCGCTGCAGCCGCATTTCGTGCATCCGGTCTATGCGGCGCAGATGGCCGCGAGCCTGCAGCGGATCAGCCGCGGCCGCGTCGAATGGAACGTCGTCACGGGCGGCGGCGGGCCGGACCAGCGTGCGTACGGCGACTTCATCGATCACGACAGCCGCTATGCGCGCACCGACGAATTCCTCGACGTCGTGAAGGGCGTCGCGGCCGGCGCGCCGTTCACGTTCGACGGCCGCTTCTATCGCGTCGAGGAGGGCGGCCTGCTGCCGCCGCTGAGCGGCCAGAAACCGCCGCGGATCTATCTGGCCGGCGCGAGCGACGCGGCGCTCGCGGTCGCCGCGAAGCACGGCGACGTGCACCTGAGCTGGGGCGAGCCGCTCGCGAAGCAGAAGGAAGTGATCGATGCGGCGCGCCGCGCGCTCGACCGGCAGAACGCCGAGCGCGATCTGCGCTTCGGCATGCGCATCGACATCCTGGCGCGCGAGACCGAGGAGCAGGCGTGGGCCGAGCTGCGGCAGATGTTCGCGACGGTGGGCGACACGACGCGCAACGGCTTCGGCGGGCGCGGCGCAGCGTCGGAATCGGTCGGCGCGAAACGCCAGTTCGCGCTGCACCAGGGCAACACGCAGCACTTCGACGACCTGATCGTCGGCCCGAACCTGTGGGCCGGGATGTCGCAGATCCGTGGCGGCCCCGGCTGCGTGATCGTCGGCAGCCACGAGCAGGTGGCCGAGCGGCTCGCGGAGTACGTCGAGATCGGCGTGTCGACGTTCATCCTCGCGAGCAACCCGCATCTCGAAGAAGCGTACCGCGTGGGCGAGGAAGTGCTGCCGCTCGTCGACGGCGCGCTGAACGCGCGCGGCACGCAGGCGGCGCTGCGCGTGGCCGGCGCCTGAGCGCGGCGGCCCGCCGCCACGCACCCATGACAACGACAAGGACACTCACCATGACGACACTCGCTGCGCAGGCCACGGCTTGCGACGCACTCTGGTACACGCGCTGCCCGGTGCCGACCGCGCTCGGCATCGCCGTGCATCGCGGCTGGTTCGACGAGGAGTTCGGGCCGGACGGCATCGCACTCCATTCGCTGCAGGAGACGGCCGACGCCGACAAGCGCGAATCGCACTTCGATCACAGCCTGCCGCACTCGTTCCGGCAGGGCGGCAACATTCCCGCGCTGTGGGCGCGGGCCCGCGGCGCCGATACGCGCGTGATCGGCCTGTCGTGGACCAACGAATTCCAGGCGATCGTCACGCTGCCCGAGCGCGGCATCCGCACCGCGCGCGACCTGCGCGGCCGGCGGCTCGGCTTGCCGCGCCATCCGATCAGCATCGACTTCTGGCGCGCGGCCGCGCTGAAGGGGTTCCTGAGCGCGCTCGAGCTGGAAGGGCTCGGCCACGGCGACGCCGAATGGGTCGACCTGCCCGACACGCGCGAGCGCCACACCGGGCCCGCGTCGTTCACGCGCGGCCCGCACGAATACGGGCTCGAAATCGCGGCGCTCGTGCGCGGCGACGTCGACGCGGTGTTCGTGAAGGGCGTGGCCGGGCTGGAAACCGTGCATCTGATCGACGCGCAGGTCGTCATCGATCTCGGCGCGCATCCCGATCCGCTGGTGCGGATCGGCAACGGCACGCCGCGCACGCTGACCGTCGACCGCGCGCTGATCGACGCGCGCCCCGATCTCGTGAGCCGCTTCCTGTCGGTCGTGGTCGGCGCGGGCGACTGGGCCGCGCGCCATCCGGCGGAGACGGTCGCGTATATCGGCCGTGAAACGCGTGCATCCGACGAGTGGGTGCGCTACGCGTATGGCGCGGACGTGCATCGCCATCTGGAAACCGGGCTCGCGCCGACGTCGATCGACGGGCTGGTCGCGTTCAAGGATTTTCTCGTCGAGTGGGGCTTTCTCGAACACGATTTCGACGCGCGCGCGTGGATCGATCCGGCGCCGTTCACGCAGATCGACCGGCACCGCCATGCGTGGGTCGCGTAGCGCGCCGCGGCGTGTCATTGCAAGGAGTCGAACATGACAGGGCTGACGATCGAATACGGCGTGCCGCCCGCGCGCCGGCATGCGGCACGTGCGGCGCCGCGCACGGTGGCGGCGGTTGCGCGTCCGCCGTCGCTGCCGCCGTCCGCGCAGGTCGACGCACGGGCCGCACCGGCGAACGGATGGCGTGGCGCGGCGGCGATTGCGCTGGCGATCGCGGCGCTGCATGCGGGCGTCGCGCTGCTGGCCGCGCGCGTGCCTGCCGCACCGCCCGTGCAGCCGCCGCGGCCGTTGCCGATGACGGTCGAGCTGACGCGGCCGCCCGAACCGCTGCCGCAGGCCGCGCACCCGCCGCCGCCGGTCGTGTCGCCGAAGCCGTTGAAGCAGGCGCCGACCCCGCCGAAGCCGCGCGCGGCCGTACCGCGTCCGGCGCCGGCTGCCACGCCGCAGGCGACGCGCGAAGCCGCACCTGCACCCGCGCCGGCGACGCCGGCCGTCGCCGCGCCCGCTGCCCCGGTTCAGGCGCCCGCGCCCGCACCCGCCGTACCCGTGCGCGAAACCGCGCCGATCGGCGACGCGGCGTACCTGCGCAACCCGGCGCCCGACTATCCGGCGTTCGCGCAGGACCAGGGCTGGGAAGGGCGCGTCGTGCTGCGCGTGCACGTGCTCGCGAGTGGCACGCCCGATTCGGTCGAGGTCCGCACGAGCAGCGGCCGCCGCCTGCTCGACAGCGCGGCGGTGGCTGCCGTGAAGCGCTGGACCTTCGTCCCCGCGAAGCGCGGCGACGAAGCGGTCGACGGCTGGGTGAACGTGCCGATCGATTTCAAGCTGGGCTGACCCGCCGGGCCGCCCGCCACATTTTTCAAGGAGCTCACATCATGAACGCTATCCCGACCACCTTCATCGTCCAGGGCGCGCTCTGGCTGCTCGTCGTTTTCTCCGTCGTCACGTGGACGCTGATCGTCGTGAAGGCCATCCAGAGCCTGCGCTCGAGCGCGCGCAACCGGCGTTACGTCAGCGCGTTCTGGGCCGCGAACAGCTTCCACGACGCGGCCACGCTCGACGGCGCGAACAGCCCGGTGGGCGAACTCGCCGCGACGGGCTTCGACGCACTGCGACGCGCCGACGAGAGCAGCGCGCACGATCTCGAACACAGCTGGAGCCGTCATGACCTGCTCGAACGCCATCTGCGCCAGCAGATCCACAACGCGCGCCGGCGCGAGGAAGCGGGGCTCGCGGTGCTCGCGTCGATCGGCAGCACCGCGCCGTTCGTCGGGCTGTTCGGCACCGTGTTCGGCATCATCCATGCGCTGACCGCGATCACGCACAGCGCGTCGGCGAGCATCGACGTCGTGGCCGGGCCGATCGGCGAGGCGCTGGTCGCGACCGGCATCGGCATCGCGGTCGCGGTGCCGGCCGTGCTCGCGTACAACTTCTTCGTGCGCCGCGTGAAGGCCGCGTCGGCCGATCTCGACGCGTTCGCGACCGACTTCGTCACGCTCGCGCAGAAAGCCGGCTTCCGCGTGCCGGCCGCCGTGCCCGCCGCCACGCCGGCGCGCCGTTCCGACGACACCCGCCAGGAGGCGTTCGCATAATGGCCTTCTCGTCCTCCTCCGACAACGACGACGTGCTCAGCGAAATCAACATCACGCCGCTCGTCGACGTGATGCTCGTGCTGCTGGTCGCCTTCATCGTCACCGCACCGCTGCTGAACAACGCGGTGCACGTGAATCTGCCGAACACCGTCGCCACCGCGCCGGCCGACCGCAAGCCGAACGTGACCGTGAGCGTCGACGGCAAGGGCGTCGTGTACCTCGACAAGCGCGCGGTCGCGCTCGACACGGTGCCGGCCGAGCTGGCCGCGCTGAAGGCCGGCCGGCCCGACGTCGCGCTCGACCTGCAGGCCGACGAGCACGTGCCGTACGGCACCGTCGCGAAGCTGATGGCCGCGATCGAGCACGCCGGTATCACGCGATTGTCGGTGCTCACCGCGCCGCGCGGCTGACGCGCGTTTCACGACTCCTTTTTTGCGAACGCATTCATGAGCACCACGGCTTCACACAACGTTCAGTCGATCTGGTACACGCGCTGTCCGGTGCCGACACCGCTCGGCATCGCCGCGCATCTCGGCTGGCTGGATCACGAATTCGCCGGCGACGGCATCACCGTGCGCGCGCTGCAGGAAAGCCAGCACGCGGCGCTGCATCACGCGCACGTCGACCATTCGCTCGACAACGCGTTCCGGCAGGGCGGCAGCATTCCGGCGCTGTGGGCGCGTGCGTCCGGCGCCGACACGCGCGTGGTCGCGCTGACCTGGGTCGACGAGGCCCAGGCGATCGTCGCGCTGCCGGAAGCCGGCCTCGCGCGGCCGAAGGACCTGCGTGGGCGCCGCATCGGCCTGCCGCGCCGCGACGGCGAGCGGATCGACATCTTCCGCGCGGCGGCGCTGCGCGGCTTCGTGAGTGCGCTGTCGCTCGACGGGCTCGGCCCCGGCGACGTCGAATGGGTCGACGTACCGGCATCGAACCTGCGCGCGCCGGTGGCGACGCCCGCGACCCGCGACGCGGCGTTCAGCCATCCGGCGAGCCTGTCGAGCCGGCGGCTCTATGCGGCCGAGGCGGCCGCGCTGGTGCGCGGCGACGTCGACGCGATCTACGTGAAGGGTTCGCTCGGGCTCGAAACCGCGCACCTGATCGGCGCGCAACCGGTGGTCGACATCGGCTTTCATCCCGATCCGCAGATCCGCATCAACAACGGCTCGCCGCGCCCGCTGACCGTCAATGCGTCGACGCTCGAACGCCATCCCGACATCGTCAGCCGCTTTCTCGCACGCGTGACCGACGTCGAAGGGTGGGCGCGCGAGCACGAGCACGAAGTGCTCGGCTATCTCGGCCGCGAGACGGGGTCGGGCCACGACTCGCTGCGGCTCGCGTACGGCGTGGACGTGCACCGGCGGCTGCGCACGGATCTCGACGAAGCGTCGATCGCCGCGCTCGATGATTTCAAGCGCTTTCTGGTCGACTGGCGGTTCCTGCCCGCCGACTTCGACGTGCGCGCGTGGATCGACCGGCGCGCGCTCGACGGCATCGCGACGCTGTCGCGGTGAGCACGCCGGCACGCGTCGCCGACGCATGGCGGCGCGAGCGCTTCACCGGCGGCTTCATGCTGCTCGCGCTCGCGAGCGGCACGACGATCAGCATGGCGCAGCTCGCGACGACGCTGTATGCGCTGGCGCTCGGCGTCGACGACGCGCGGCTCGGCATCATCGCCGCGATGGAGCCGCTCGGCATCGCGCTGATGACGTTGCCGGCCGGGCTGCTGGTCGCGCGCTACGGTGCGCGCCGCGTGTACTTCGCCGCCAGCATGGGGCCGATGCTGCTCAATCTCGTCGTGCCGTTCACGGGCGCGTGGCCGCTGATCGCGCTCACGCAGGGGCTGATCGGGCTGTGCATCCCGTTCCGGATCGTGTCGATCAACGGCGTGTTTCTCGCGCGGCTCGCGCAGATCGGCCTCGCCCGCGCGGGCTGGTATCGCGCGGCGATGTCGATCGGCACCGGGATGGTGGGGCCGTGGCTCGCGAGCGGGCTGATCGGCACGCACGGTGCGGTCGCGACGTTCTGCGTGGCGTCGGCGAGCTTCGCGGGGATGGCGCTGTTCAGCCGCGGGTTGCTCGGCGAGGCGGCGCCACCGTCTCCCGGCGCGTCACGTCGAACCGGCGGCCTGCGCGCGCTGTTCGCGCTCGCGTGGAGCCGCGGCATCCGCGAGCAGCTCGTCGTGGAAGCGGTGAACAGCGCGACGCGCGCGCTCGTCGGCACCTATACGGTGGTGCTCGCGATCCAGTCGCTCGGCCTCACGCAGACGCGTGCCGTCGCACTGCTGACATTGCAGGGCGCGGTCGCGGTGATCGCGCTGTTCGGGCTCGGGCACGTCGCGCAGCGCATGACCGAGCGCCGCTGTCATGCACTCGGCCTCGCGGGCGGCATGGCCGGGCTGCTCGCGCTCGGCCTCGGGCGCGATCCGTGGATCGTCGGTGCAGGGCTCGCCGCGCTGTGCGCCGGCTCGTCGCTGCTGCATCTCGTCAACATGCAGCATCTCGGCCGTCATCCGGCCGACAAGAGCCAGGTATCGAGCCTCTACAACCTCGCGTCGATGACCGGCGCGTTCTGCGGCCCGCTGGTCGGCAGCGCGCTCGCGCCGCTCGTCGGGTTGCGGGCCGTATTTCTGTGCTGGCTGCCGGTCGTCGTGCTGGTCGCACTCGCGCTGCGGCTCGCACATGGGCGTCGCGGCGCGACGCAAGCGCTGCCTGCGAAGCTGTCCTAACGAATTCGGCATCGTGCGGTGTTGCGTGACCAGCAATTTTCCGCTTACACAGATGCGCATGCAGCAACACGGGCGCAGCAGGCCCGCCGCGCGCCCCGTGCGACGGGCCTGTCGATGCTGGCATCCGAATTGCATGAGAGAACCCGTGCGTCGCGCACGCACTGCGTTCAACCGATCAAACAGGATGACTCATCGATGTTCAGGAAAAAACTAATCGTCACCGCGCTGGGGGGACTGCTGACGGGCGGCGTCGTATCGTCGCCCGCATGGGCGGAAGATGGCGCGGCGACGGCGGGGGCGCCGGACGCGAAGCCGGCGCAACAGGCATCGGACGATGCGGCCGCGGCCGCACCGAAGGCGGTGCGTGCGGACCGCGGTACGGCCGTACGCGAAACGAACCTCGGCACGGTGACCGTGACGGCGCGCCGGCGCAAGGAGCGCATCCAGGACGTGCCGGTCGCGGTCAGCGCGCTGAGCGGCGATGCGATCAAGAACAACGAGCTGCGCGTGATCAACGACGTGACGAAGTACGTGCCGAACTTCACCGGGCAATCGACCGAGGGCCGCGAACGGCCGCGCTGGTTCCTGCGCGGCGTCGGCAGCAACGATCCGTCGGACCTGTCGCTGAGCCCGATCGGCGTGTACTTCGACGACGTGTACATCAACAGCGTGTTCGGGCAGGGCTTTCCGCTGTTCGACCTCGACCACATCGAAGTGCTGCGCGGGCCGCAGGGCACGCTGTGGGGCAAGAATACGGTCGGCGGCGCGCTCAACATCACGTCGCAGAAGCCGACGTTCGACGTGAGCGGCTACGGCAAGCTCGGCTTCGGCCAGTACAACAGCCGGCTCGCGGAAGCGGCGATCGGCGGGCCGATCGGCAAGAACGACGTGCTGGCCGCGCGCGTGTCGGTGTATCACGAGAATGCCGACAGCTTCTACACGAACACGGTGCAGCAGGGGCGCTTCGGCGGCTTCCACGACAACGCGGTGCGCTTCCAGGTGCTCGCCGTGCCGACGTCGGACACCGATTTCCTGTTCAACATCCATGGCCGCAACTACACGGGCGGCGGCAACGCATGGCACGCGGAAGGCGCGGGGCGCGGCGGCACGAACCAGTTCGGCTTCGTCGGGTCGAGCGATCCGTATACGGTGTCGCTCAATGCGCCGTCGAGCGATCACATCTCGACGTGGGGCACGTCGCTGACCGCGCACTGGCGCATCAACCCGGCGGTGTCGCTGACGTCGATCACCGCGTTCGAAGGGCTGCACCGCTGGTACCAGGACGACGAGGACTATTCGCCGTTCGATGCGGCGCGCTCGCACGACCGCCTGTCGAGCCGGCAGTTTTCGCAGGAATTCCGGCTCGAATCGCCGCAGAGCGACCGCCTGAGCTGGATCGTCGGCACGCATCTGTTTACCGAGCAACTGGCCGAGCAGGGCGCCGGCGGCGGGCTGCCGGGCTCGCCGTCGCCCGCGTACTACCACCTGACGGATCTCACGCAGCACACGCAGAGCGCGGCGATCTTCGGCAGCGTCAAGTACCGGTTCACCGACCGCTTCAACGTGACGGGCGGGCTGCGTTACACGATCGAGCGCAAGACCATCAACCTGACCGGGCTGCAGGATACCGGCAACGTGACGTTCAGCGATCCGAACAGCTGGTGGTCGCCGTCGTCGGTGTCGTCGCCGCTCGCGGTCAGCGCGCGGCAGAACCAGACCAACACCTGGCGCGCGCCGACCTGGGACCTCACGCCCGAATATGCGCTCAGCAGCAACGTGCGCGCGTATTTCCGCTATGCGCGCGGCTTCCGCTCGGGCGGCTACAACGGCAACGCCTATACGCAGAGCACGGTGTCGACCGTGTCGCCGGAGTACCTGACCGATTACGAGGTCGGCATCAAGAGCGAATGGTTCGACAAGCGGCTGATCGTCAACGCGAGCGTGTTCCACTACGACTATCGCGACATCCAGGTGTTCGCGCTGGCGCCGAACCCGTTCGGCGGGCCGCCGGTGTCGACGCTGTCGAATGCGGGGCAGGGGCGCGCGGACGGCTTCGAGCTGGAGCTGAAGGCGCAGCCGGTCAACAGCCTGTACCTGTTCGCGAACCTCGGGATGCTGAACACGCGCTACACGGAATTCCGCAACGTGCCGACGGCCGTGGGCAACTCGTTCGCACGTTCGCCGCATACGACGCTGAACGCGGGCTTCGACTATCGCGTACCGGTGTCGTTCGGCACGCTGACGGCGGGCGGCGACGTGAACTACCGCAGCCGCGAGTACTTCAGCGCGACGCGGCAGACGATGCCGCAGCTGTGGCAGGGCGGCTATACGGTGCTGAACGCGCATGTGTCGTACACGACGCCGAACCAGAAGTACATCGTGACCGGCTACGTGACGAACCTGACGAACAAGGTCTACAAGAAGCTCGAGCTGTTGCCGTCGTATGGCGCGTATCCGACGCTGTACGGCGATCCGCGCACGGTCGGGATCACGCTGACCGCGAAGATCTGACGCTGACGGGAGACGCCTGCCGCGGCGCCGGCGCCTGGCGCGTCGAGCCGCGGTACGTCGTCCCTGCACGCATCACGACGCGACGCGAATCACCACCTTGCCGAAGTGCTGCCCCGATTGCAGGTGCGCATACGCTTGCGGCGCTTCGTCGAAGCCGAACACGCGATCGACCACCGGCTTGATCCGCTTCGCGTCGACGAGCCGGACGACGTCGTCGAGCATCGCGCGGCTGCCGACCATGAAGCCGTGCAGTTGCTTGACGCCGCCGATCAGCGGCAGCAGATCGAGTACCGGCCCGCCGAAGCTGCTGAGGCCCCCGATGATCGACACGATGCCGCCGAGCTTCGTCGCGGCGATCGAGCGCGGCAGCGTATCGCGGCCGCCGACTTCGACGACGAGATCCGCGCCCGCGCCGCCGGTGAGCCGCAATACTTCATGTTGCCATTCGGGCGTCGTCCGATAGTTGATCGTTGCGTCCGCACCGAGTGCGCGGGCGCGTTCGAGCTTCGCATCGCTCGACGACGTGACGATCGTGCGCAACCCCGTGGCCTGCGCGAGCTGCAGCGCGATGATCGATACGCCGCCCGTGCCGAGCAGCACGACGGTCGCGCCCGGCTTCAATCCGCCGCCGACGAACAGCGCGTTCCACGCGGTGATGCCCGCGCACGACAGCGTCGCCGCTTCGTCGTAGTCGAGATGCGGGGGAATCGCGACCAGCGCGGTTTCGTCGGCGACGAAGCGTTCGGCCAGCACGCCGTCGAATTGCGCGCCGGGCGAACCCGACACTTTGTGCGGCGTCGGCGGCCCGTCGATCCAGCGCGGGAAGTAGGTGTTGATCACGCGGTCGCCCGGCCTGAAGCGCGTGACGTCGCGGCCGGTCTCGACCACTTCGCCGGCGCCGTCGGCGACCGGGATCAGCGCTTCCTTGCCGATACCCAGATAGTCGCCGCGCGCGAACATCAGGTCGCGATAGTTCAGCGCGGCCGAGTGGATCTTCACGACGATGTCGGTCGGCCCGACCGCGCGCGGCGTCGCGTCGATACGCCCGAGCCCGGCAATGCCGTCGCCCGGTTTGAGGTGCCATGCATGCATGTCGACTCCTTTTCGAGATAGTCCGGACTATCATAGTGTTGCGCAGGTAGACGCATTGGCGAGAATTCGGCCAACGATTGTCGCCGGCATGGAAACAACCCTGTCATCGCACCGGAGCGGAGCGGCATGGATGAACGGCTGAGAGGTGTCGCCGAATTCGTCGACGTGGTGGAATCGGGCAGCTTCGCAGCGGCGGCGCTGCGCCTCGGCATGACGCGCTCGGCCGTCGCGAAGATCGTCGCGCGGCTCGAACTGCGTCTCGGCGCGCGGCTCCTGCAGCGCACGACACGCCAGCTCGGCCTGACCGACGAAGGGCTCGTCTATTACGAGCAGTGCCGGCGGCTGCTGGCCGAACTCGGCGAAACGGAAGCCGCGCTCGACGCGGGCCGTCGCGAGCCGGCCGGGCGCGTGCGCGTCAGCGTGCCCGTGCTGTTCGGGCGGCAGTGCGTGGCGCCCGTCGTGCGGCGTCTCGTCGAGCGCCATCCGCGGCTCGAAATCGACATGTCGTTCAGCGATCGCGTGGCCGACCTCGTCAACGACGGTTTCGACCTGGCCGTGCGCATCGGCGAGCTGGCCGATACGAGCGCGCTGGTCGGCCGCAAGCTCGGCGTGCAGCGCATGGGCATCTGCGCATCGCCCGCGTATCTCGCGCGTCACGGCCGGCCGTCGGGGCTCGACGAACTGGCGTCACACGTCGGCATCGCGTATTCGCGCGGCGGACAGCCGACACCATGGCGAGTCATCGGCGCGGACGGCGCGGTGCACGACCATCGCGCGGCCGGCCGCCTGCGGTTCGACGACCTGCAGGCGATCGCCGATGCGGCCGCCGCCGGCGCGGGCCTGGCGTGGCTGCCGTGCTGGCTGATGGCGCCGTACTTGCGCGACGGCCGTCTCGCGCTCGTGATGGACAGCAACAGCGTGTCGGGCGCCGAGGTGTTCGCGGTGCGGCCGGCGGCGCGCCACGTGCCGTCGAAGGTGCGGGCCGTCGTCGATGCGCTGGTCGACGAGATTCCGCACATGCTGGCGTCCGACGACGCAAACGGGGTACGCGCATGACGACGGCGCGACAACCCGGTTGGCCGCGCATCGCGCCCGCTCGTGTCTCATATATCGAGAACACATCCCGGTAATTGACGCGAATTTCACGGGGCTCCTAGACTGGCCTGCATGACGCCGCGCCTCACGCGAGACGATCCAGGAGACATGCCGATGACCGCCACCGCCCCGCAGTTGCACGCCGCGACGATGCGACGCCTGAACCTGCGCCTGATTCCGTTCCTGATGCTGCTGTACCTCGTCGCGTATATCGACCGCTCGAACATCTCGGTCGCGGCGTTGCAGATGAATGCCGACCTCGGTCTCAGCGCCGAAATGTACGGGCTCGGCGCGGGGTTGTTCTACGTGACCTACATCCTGTTCGAGGTGCCGAGCAACCTGTTCCTCGCGCGGGTCGGCGCACGCCGCTGGATCGCGCGGATCATGATCACGTGGGGCATCGTCGCGGCCGCGATGAGCGCGGTGCATACACCGGGGCAGCTCTACGCGATGCGCCTGCTGCTCGGCGCGGCCGAAGCCGGCTTCACGCCGGGCATCATCTACTACCTGTCCGCGTGGTATCCGCAGAGCGACCGGGCGCGTGCGATGTCGTTCTTCTACATCGGCGCGACGCTCGCGTCGGTGATCGGGCTGCCGCTGTCCGGCGCGCTGCTGAACCTGAACGGCGTGCTCGGCGTCGAGGGCTGGCGCTGGCTGTTCCTGCTCGAAGGCGTGCCCGCACTGCTGCTCGGGTTCGTCGTGCTGCGCCGCCTGCCCGATACGCCCGCGCACGCGCGCTGGCTGCCGGCCGACGAGCGCGCGTGGCTCGAAGCGACGCTGCGCGACGGCGCGCCGCGCGAGCATCTGTCGCATGGCGTCGCATTGCGGCGTGCGTTCGGCGACGGCAAGGTGTGGGCGCTCGCCGCGTTCTGGTTGTTGCAGGCGTTCGGCACGATCGGCCTGACGTTGTTCCTGCCGCTGCTCGTGAAGAGTCTGTCGGGGCAGTCGAGTTTCGCGGTCGGCAGCCTGTCCGCGCTGCCGTTCCTGTTCGCATGCGTCGCGATGTATCTAAATGGCCGGCATTCAGATCTCGGCGGAGAACGCGCGCTGCATCTCGGCGTGCCGATGCTGTTGGCCGGTGCGTTGCTGGTCGCGGCGATCTACACGCCGGTGCTGCCCGTCGCGTATGCGCTGCTGGTGTTCGCGGTCGGCTTGAATTGGGCCGCGACGCCGGTGTTCTGGGCCGTGACGACCGAATACGTGTCGGGCCTCACGGCGGCCGCGTCGATCGCGCTGATCAACGCGGTCGCGAACATCGCGGGGCTCGCGCTGCCGCCGGTGATGGGGCGGATCAAGGACGTCACGCATTCGTACGATCTCGCGCTGCTGCTCGTCGCGGTCGCGTTGCTGGCGGGCGGTGTGCTCGCATTGCGGATCGCGTCGCGGCGCGCGATGCCGGTGGCGGCGGGGCGGGTTGGGTGAGCGACTGGCGAGTGTGAGGGTGACGCATCGAACGCGACGAGAAGGCATCGACCGTACGCGTTTCTCGTCGCTGCGGCACAATCGGGCGGAGCACGCGCGCGCCGGGTGACCACAAGGCGCGTTGCGCCATTTCCTCCGGATTCCTTCCCAAGGGCACGCCCATGTCATCCCGCACTTATCTCGTCACCGGCGCATCACGCGGCATCGGCCTCGCGATCAGCACCACGCTCGCCCGACGCGGCCATCGCGTCGTCGGTCTCGCGCGGCACGCGCAGGGCATCGACTTCCCCGGCGAATTGCTCGCGTGCGATCTCGCCGATATCGAACAGACCGCCGCGACGCTCGCGCGGATCGGCGAACGCCACCATGTCGACGGCATCGTCAACAACGCGGGCATCGTGCTGCCGCAACCACTCGGAAAGATCGATTTCCAGTCGTTGCAGACCGTGTTCGATCTCAACGTGCGGGCCGCGATCCAGGTCACGCAGCATTTTGCCGATGCGATGAAGGCGCGCGGCTACGGGCGCATCGTCAACATCTGCAGCCGCGCGATCTTCGGCAGCCTCGACCGCACCGCGTATTCCGCCGCGAAGAACGCGCTGGTCGGCTGCACGCGCACGTGGGCGCTCGAACTCGCCGAACACGGCGTGACCGTCAACGCGGTGGCGCCGGGCCCGATCGAGACGGAACTGTTCCGCCAGACGCGGCCGGTCGGCAGCGAAGCCGAGCGCAAGGTGCTCGCGACGATTCCCGCGCGCCGGCTCGGCACGGCCGACGACGTCGCGGCCGCCACCGTGTTTTTCTTGTCGGACGAAGCCGGTTTCGTCACCGGGCAGGTGCTATCGGTGGACGGCGGCGGCAGCCTCGGCGGGCGCAGTTGATGCACGGCTGCGCGACGCGTGGCGGACGATACGCGCCGCATATTCCCCCACCCCGTTAGCATGTGACGAATCCGACTTTGGGCGCCGCACGAGCGACGCTAAGATCGCCGATCCCGTAGATCGAGCGTCAACAATAATGAAAAAGTCCGCGTCGCCGTTGCATGCTTTTCGTTTCCGTGTCGTCTGCGCCGCGATTGCCGGCGCGGTGTCGCTCGCGTCGTGCGGCGGCGTCGACAGCGACGCGCCGCCGTCGCAGGCCGGCGTCACGCCGACGCCCACCCCGACCCAGGCCGCGAAACGCCCGAACATCCTGTACATCATGGCCGACGATCTCGGCTATTCCGACATCCATGCGTTCGGCGGCGAGATCAACACGCCGAACCTCGACGCGCTCGTCGCATCGGGCCGCATCCTGTCGAACCATCACACGGGCACCGTCTGCGCGATCACGCGCGCGATGCTGGTGTCCGGCACCGATCACCATCTCGTCGGCGAAGGCACGATGGGCGTGCCGACCGACGAGCGGCGCGGGCTGCCCGGCTACGAGGGCTACCTGAACGATCGCGCGCTGTCGTTCGCGCAACTGCTGAAGGACGCCGGCTATCACACGTATATCGCGGGCAAGTGGCACATCGGCTCGGGCATCGTCGGCAGTGCGACGGGCAGCGGGCAGACGCCCGACCAGTGGGGCTTCGAGCGCAGCTACGTGCTGCTCGGCGGCGCGGCGACGAACCACTTCGCGCACGAGCCGGCCGGCTCGTCGAACTACACGGAAGACGGCCGCTACGTGCAGCCGGGCCAGCCCGGGCAGCCGGGCGGCACGGGCGGCAGCCCGGCCGTGTTCTATTCGACCGATTTCTATACGCAGAAGCTGATCTCGTACATCGATGCGAACAAGCAGGACGGCAAGCCGTTCTTCGCGTACGCGGCCTACACGTCGCCGCACTGGCCGCTGCAGGTGCCCGATCCGTGGCTGCACAAGTACGCGGGCGTGTACGACGCCGGCTACGATGCGATCCGCAACGCGCGGATCGCGCGGCAGAAGGCGCTCGGCCTGATTCCGGCCGATTTCAAGCCGTTCGACGGGCTGCCCGAGACGACGGTCGCCTCGCCCGCGACCGCGAACAACGGCACGGCCAGCGCGAAGTACATCAACGCGGTGCATTCGGCCGCCGACGGCTACAGCGACTACGGCCCCGGCAAGGTCGACAAGCTGTGGTCGAGCCTGTCGCCGGCCGAGCGCAAGGCGCAGGCGCGCTACATGGAGATCTACGCGGGGATGGTCGAGAACCTCGACTACAACATCGGCCTGCTGATCCAGCACCTGAAGGACATCGGCGAATACGACAACACGTTCATCATGTTCCAGTCGGACAACGGCGCGGAAGGCTGGCCGATCGATTCCGGCGCCGACCCGACCGCGACCGACACCGCGAACGCGCAGGAGCCGACCTATTCGGCGCTCGGCACCGACAACGGCAAGCAGAATGCGCAGCGCCTGCAGTACGGGCTGCGCTGGGCCGAAGTGAGCGCGGCGCCGTTCCGGCTCACGAAGGGCTATTCGGGCGAAGGCGGCGTATCGACGCCGACGATCGTGCACCTGCCGGGCCAGTCGCAATCGTTGCCGACGCTGCGCGCGTTCACGCACGTGACCGACAACACGGCGACGTTCCTCGCGGTCGCGGGCGTCACGCCGCCGTCGCAGCCGGCGCCGCCGCTGGTGAACACGCTGACGGGCGTCGATCAGAACAAGGGCAAGGTGATCTACAACAACCGCTATGTGTATCCGGTCACGGGCCAGTCGCTGCTGCCGGTGCTCACCGGTTCGGCGACGGGCGAAGTGCACACGACGCCGTTCGGCGACGAAGCGTACGGCCGCGCGTATCTGCGCAGCGCCGACGGCCGCTGGAAGGCATTGTGGACCGAGCCGCCGCTCGGCCCGCTCGACGGTCACTGGCAGCTGTACGACCTCGCGTCGGATCGCGGCGAGACGACCGACGTGTCCGCGCAGAACCCGTCGGTGATCGGCACGCTGGTCGACCAGTGGAAGACCTACATGGGCAACGTCGGCGGCGTCGAACCGCTGCGTCCGCGCGGCTACTACTGATCGCGGGGCGATACGATGCGGTTGCGTTTCTGGACGATCGGCGCGGCGCTGGCCGCCACGCTGTTCGCCGCCGCGTTCGCGGCGGGCTATGCGAATCCGGCGGCGCCGGCGGACGGCGCGTTCGACGACCTGAATCGCGGCCGCGCGCTCGCGCCACTCGGTTCGGAGCGCCAGTGCGAACGCTATTCGGGGCTGCCGTCGAAGTGGCGTGACGATCCGCAGGCCGGGATGGTGCACCTGCGCGGCGGCGCGTTCGTGTTCGGCAGCACGCGCGGCTATGCGGACGAGCGCCCGGTCGGCGACGGCAAGACGCGCGTCGGCGGCTTCTGGATCGACCAGACCGACGTGACGATCGCGCAGTTCGCCGCGTTCGTGCAGGCCACCGGATACGTGACCGAGGCCGAGCAGCAGGGCGGCGCGGCGGTGTTTCATGTGCCGACCCGCGACGAGTTGAACGCGCGCGACCTCGCATGGTGGTCGTGGGTGAAGGGCGCGTCGTGGCGACATCCGCACGGTCCGGGCAGCGACGTGGAAGGGCTCGGCAACCTGCCGGTGACGCTCGTCACGCAGCGCGATGCGCTCGCGTATGCGCGCTGGCTCGGCCGCGACCTGCCGACCGAGGCCGAATGGGAATACGCGGGCAAGGCGGGCCGCGACGACGCATCGCTCGATGCGGCGCCGCGCGATGCGCAGGGCAAGCCGGCCGCGAACTACTGGCAGGGCGCGTTTCCGGTGCTCGACTCGGCCGAGGATGGCCACGCCGGATTGGCGCCCGTCGGCTGCTATGCGGCGAACGGCTTTCGTCTTTACGACATGATCGGCAACGCATGGGAATGGACGAAGGACGCGTACACGGGCCCGCATCAGTCGCACACGAACGGCGATACGGCGGCCGTCGCACCGCCGACGCGCCGGCACGATACGCCGATGGTGATCAAGGGCGGTTCGTTCCTGTGCTCGCGAGACTACTGCGTGCGTTATCGCGCATCGTCGCGCGAACAGCAGGAAGCCGATCTCGGCGCGTCGCACATCGGATTTCGCACGATCCTGAGGGACGCGTCATGACGGCGCGCATCGGGCGTTTCATGGCGGCGTGGCTGCTGGCTGCATGCGGCGTCGTGCTTCACGGCGCGGCAGTGGCTGCCGAAGCCGCGGCGCCGGCCGTGCGCGTCGGCGTCACGCGTGGCGTGCATGCGCAGATCCTCGACGAAGTGAAGCGGGTGGCGGCCGCGCGCGGGCTGAGCGTCGACGTCGTCGAATTCGACAATGCGTCGCGCATCGACACGGCGCTGGCGGACGGGCGGATCGACGCGGCCAGCTTCGAGGATGCGCAACAGCTTGCCGCGACCCGTGCGCGCAAGCGTTACGCGCTGACCGAAGTCGCGCCGACCGTCACGCTGCCGATGGCGTTCTATTCGCGCCAGCTGAAGAACCTGAACGAACTGCAACCCGGCGCGACGGTTGCGCTTCCCGCCGATCCGCGCGGGATGGCGCGTGCGCTCGTGCTGTTGCAGAACGACACGCTGGTGACGTTGCGCGAAAAAGCCGGCCTGCATGCGACGCTGCGCGACGTGACGGGCAACCGGCTCGGGCTGAAATTCGTCGCGCTGCGCCGCGACCGGCTTTACGCGGCGCTCGATACGGCCGCGTTCGTCGCGATCGACAGCGACGACGCGGCTCGTTTCGGACTGCAGCCCGCGCGCGACAGCATCAGCCTCGAGGACGCCCGCTCGCCGTATGCGAACGTGCTCACGGTGCGCGACGCCGATCGCGCGAAGCCGTGGGTCGCGCAGCTCGTCGCCGCGTATCACTCGGATGACGTCGCGCGCTTCATCCTCACGCGCTACCAGGATTCGGTGCGGCGGCCGTGGTAGACACCTACTTGCTCGCGTGCAACGCGTGCGGCCGCTGCTGCAACAGCGCGCCGACGCTGTCGTTGCGCGAGCTGTTCCGGCATCGGCATCGCTTCGTCGGCGCGTTGACGATTCGCCGTGTGCCGAAGCGGCGGATCGGCGAACGCTGGCAGGCGGGCGGGCGCGAGCATGTGCTCGACGCGGACGACGTCGCCGCGATCGATGCGCTGGCGGACCGGCTGTTCCATCGCGGCGGCGGCGTGCAGGGCGAATGGCTCGCGCTGACGCTGCAAGGCTACGACTATCCGTCGCTGGGCCGTTGCGCGGCGCTGGCCGACGACGGCCGTTGCAGCGTGCATGCGAACAAGCCTTCGATCTGCGGTGCGGTGCCGCTCGATCCGATGCTGCCCGACCGGTTGCAGGCACGCGTGCTCGCGGCACGGCGCGACGATGCGGCGTGGCTGGGCGCGAACTGCATCGTCGAAGCGGGGCATGCGCGGTCTGCCGATGAATCGGTGTTCCCGATTCCGCTGGTGACGGCCGGGCAGGTCGCGGATCGCGCGGCGCTCGACGCGCATCGCGAGGCACTCGTGTTCGAGCGCGCGGTGTGGCGCGACGCCGTGTTCGCGTCGCTGGCCGACGGCGGGCCGGGCGTGAGCCGTGCGCTGTCGCGGCTGGCGCCCGGCGGCTACCTGACCGTGTCGATCGTGCCGGTCCTGCTGGCCGTCGCGCAGGTTTCCGCGCATTGCCGCGCGCTGTGCGTCGACTTCATCGACGCCCAACTGACCTTGATCGGCGCGAACGTCGAAGCGGCACTCGCGCGCCGACAGGCCGCCGACCGGCCCGCGACGCACGAATTGCGCGGCTTCGCGCAGGCGCTGGGACGGGCGCGACAAGCGCTCGCGGCGATGCCGGCACCGGCAGCCACCGCGCATGAAGATGCGTCGCGCATCGACGCGTGGCTCGACGATCGCGCCGACGCCGCGCCGCTCGCCGCCTGACGCTCGCGGTACGCCGCGTGTGCCGTACACTTGGCGCTCTTTCAATCGTGGCAGAGCGAGCAGGCATGTACGCATCGACCTTCATTTTTCGTGCCGGGCAGTACGACGACGAATTCCACCGGCTCGACCGGCAGATCGCCGACATGGCGCGCGCGACGCCCGGTTATCTCGGCGAGGAAACGTGGGAGAACGCGGAAGCTGGCCTGATTCAGAACGTCTACTACTGGGAATCCGAGGCGGCGCTGCGGCAGTTGATGCAGCATCCCGCGCATCTCGAGGCCAAGGCGAAGCAGGCGCGCTGGCTGGACGGGTATCGCGTCGTGATTTCGCAGGTGCTTCGCGAGTATGGCGACGGCAAGCTGACGCCGCCGCATGCGGGGCCATCCGCGTAACGGTTGCCGGTCGGTCAGGCGGTCGCGCCGGTTTCTCCCGGCGTGGCAGGTTCTCCCGCCGCGCGGGCCCAGATCGGGAACGTCGCGTTCTGGATCGACGTCTGCGCGTCGATGACCTTGCGGTGATCGATGCCGGGCAGGTCGAGCAGCCGGTCGACCGCCGCCTTCGCGCCTTCGGCATCCTGCGGAAAGGCACACGCGAACTGCTTGTTCGTATCGAACAGAATCCACCAGATATCCGACGCGAACGGCCCCTGGTCGTTGGTCTCGATCACGATCGCGCCGAGGTCGGACAGCGCGATGCCGCGCATCGCCCCGGTCCCGTCGGTCGCTTCGATGCGCGTATCGGTTGCCGTCACGGTCCAGCCGCTTTGCCGGGCAGGCGGTCGGGGCGATGACGGCGCGGCATGCGGTCGGGCCGGGCTGCCGGTGACTGCGCCGGTGCCGGTGCCGGTGCCGGTGCCGGTGCCGGTCGGCACGGCCCCAGCCGCGGTACCGACGCCGAGGCTCGGCGCACCGTCATCCTGCGAACCGCGCCCATCGATCCACGGCAGCGCGGCGGCGCCCACCATCACCGCCATCCATAAGTAGTACCCGGCCCCGAACGTACGGATCGTTTCGTAGTTCGCGTCGGTCGGGATCGTATGCCACCCGAGCGCGAAGACCACGACCACGGCCAGCAGCGCGGATACGGTACGGCTCGGCCTGAGCAGCGCGACGACGAGCAGCGGGTTGCCGAGCCATGCGAATTGCAGGTCGAGGATCGCGAGCGGGCCGAGCACGAGCACGGTGTAGCCATGCCACCAGCTCACCGCGCCGGCCGCGTTCGGCGGTTCGGCTGCGACGGGCAGCAGCAGCGACGCGACATACAGCGCGACGATCACGACGCGTGCGAGGTTCAGGCGGGGCGAAGCGGAACGAATCTGCATGTTGCCTTCTCGTGGTGCACGATCATGCGAAGCGACGAATGCCGGGCGGCCGGGCCGTCATTCACGGTGCGCGGCGCCGATGCGGCGACGCGTCGAACGCGATTGTGGGCGATTCATGCGGCGATGTCGAACGGGCGTCGTCCGCCGCTGCAAGGTCAAAGCGCTTCGACCAGCAACCGCCTGCTCTTCTCGCAATACTCGTGACATGCCGCGCGCGCCGCGATCGATGCGCCGTGCACGAACCGCGGCGCGTCCGCCCGCCGCGACATCGACACGACGATCGACGGCGGCGACGGCTGCAGCGGCAGCTCGACGACTTCGCCGCTTTCGATCAGCGCATCGACGAACAGCACCGGAATCGCGGCGACGCCGAAACCGTCACGCACCAGTTGCACGATCACCGAGATCGATGGCGAACCGGTGATGCGCGTCTCCGACAGCGGCACGCCGTGCGCATGCGCGAGCGTGCGGACGATGTCCTCCAGCGCGCGATGGGGCGCGGTGCCGCGGCCGTAGGTGAGGATCGGCTGGCGCAACACCTGCCGCGCGACGCCCGCGCGGGTATTCGGCAGCAGGCCGGCGCGCGCGATCCAGCGCACCGGGTAGTTCGCGAGCGCGTCGCACACGACCGACGCCTCGTCGCTGCCTTCCACACGGATGATCAGGTCGAGCTCGCCGGCCATCAGCCGGCGCTGCAGCACGACGCTGACGTCGACGGTCAGGTCGATCTCGAGCTCAGGATAGTCGGCCGCGAGCCGCCGCATGTAGTGCGGCAGCCAGCTGTGCACGACCGTCTCGATCACGCCGAGCCGCAGCTTGCCGCGCAGCGCACTCTCGCCGGACGCGGCGGCCTGCAGTTCCTGCGTTGCCTCGACCACGGCTTTCGCATAGCCGAGCAGGTATTCGCCGTTCGGCGTGAGCCGGAATTCGCGACTGTCGCGATCGACGAGTACCGTATGCAGTTCGTCCTCGAGCGCCTTCAGGCGCTGCGAGATCGCGGCCGGCGTCGCGTGCAGCGCCGCCGCGGTCGTGCGGAAGTTGCGCAGCTTCGCGAGCGTGACGAAAGTTTCGAGAAAACGCGTGTTCATGGCAGTCGGGCGAGGCAGTGGATGCGCAGCTTGCCGGCGACGAAAAGTGAACGGGACCGGGGAAAACCCGCAGGTCCGTTAAGAAATTCTATACAACAGGCGCAAAAAAACTCGTTGGCGACAAAATTTTTTCCTTTCTATTCTTCGCCCTATCCGATGACACATCACCGTCATCGCCACGCCATCCCGATCTGCGACCGACTCTCATGACGCCTTCCGAATTCCGTCAATCCGTGCGCCGCGGCGCGTTCCGCGGCCCGACCGCCGGCCATTGCGGCCCGTTTGCCCAGGCGAACCTGGCGATCCTGCCCGACGCGTACGCGCACGATTTCCTGCGCTTCTGCCAGGCGAACCCGAAGGCCTGCCCGCTGCTGGGCGTCGGCGAACCGGGCGCGTTCCGGATCGACGCGCTCGGCGACGATCTCGACATCCGCACCGACGTGCCGAGCTACAACGTCTATCGGGACGGCCGCCTGACCGAGCGCGTCGAGTCGCTCGACGCGCTGTGGCGCGACGATTTCGTCGTATTTGCGATCGGCTGCTCGTTCTCGTTCGAGGACATGCTCGCCCGCGAAGGGATCGGGCTGCGCCACGTCGAGGAGGGTTGCAACGTGCCGATGTACCGCACGTCGATCGCGAACCGCCGCGCGGGCATCTTCGGCGGCCAGCTGGTCGTGTCGATGCGGCCGCTGCGCGGCGCCGACGCGATCCGCGCGGTGCAGATCACGAGCCGGTTCCCGGGCGTGCACGGCGCGCCGATCCATATCGGCGATCCGCGGGCGCTCGGCATCGAGGATCTGAACGCGCCCGAATTCGGCGACGCGGTGACGATCCGCGACGGCGAGCTGCCGGTGTTCTGGGCATGCGGCGTGACGCCGCAAACCGCGCTGATGGACGCGAAGCTGCCGATCGCGATCGCGCATACGCCCGGCCACATGCTGATGACCGACATCACGAATGCCTCGCTGGCCGTGTTCTGACCCGGCCGGCCCACCCGTAAGCGACGTACAGACGACACACCGCACCCCACGCCATTGGATCGGCGCATAACGACAGGAGTACCACCATGGAAAGCAAGACCCTCGCGGCGCCCGCCGCCGAGCCCGCGAGCCGCGAGCGCACCGGCCTGTTCTCGTGGTACGCGGATGCGCAGCCGCGCGAGCGCCGCGCGTTCTGGAGCTGCAAGGTCGGCTACATGCTCGACGGGATGGACACACAGATGCTGTCGTTCGTGATCCCGACGCTCGTCGCGACCTGGGGCATCTCGCTCGCCGACGCGGGCTTCATCGGCACGATCACGCTGCTCGCGTCGGCGCTCGGCGGCTGGATCGCCGGCATCCTGTCCGACCGGATCGGCCGCGTGCGCACGCTGCAGCTCACGGTGCTGTGGTTCGCGGTGTTCACCGCGCTGTGCGGGCTCGCGCAGAACTACCACCAGCTGGTCGCGGCGCGCGCGCTGATGGGCTTCGGCTTCGGCGGCGAATGGACGGCCGGCGCGGTGCTGATCGGCGAAGTGATCCGCGCGCGCGACCGCGGCAGGGCGGTCGGCCTCGTGCAGTCGGGCTGGGCGATCGGCTGGGGGCTGTGCGCGCTGCTGTATGCGCTGCTGTTCTCGGTGCTGCCGGCCGAGCAGGCGTGGCGCGCGCTGTTCCTGGTCGGGCTCGCGCCCGCGCTGCTGGTCGTCGCGATCCGCCGCTACGTGAAGGAGCCGGACGTCTACGAGAAGGAGAAGGCCGCGCAGGCGAAAGTGGCCGATGCGCCGCGCCTCACCGAGATCTTCGCGCCGAAGCTGATCACGACGACGCTGCGCGCGGCGCTGCTGACGACCGGCGCGCAGGGCGGCTACTACGCGATCACGACGTGGCTGCCGACCTTCCTGAAGACCGAGCGGCACCTGACGGTGATGGGCACCGGCGGCTATCTCGCGATGATCATCTTCGGCTCGTGGGTCGGCTACCTGACGAGCGCGTACCTGACCGACCGCCTCGGCCGCAAGCCGAACTTCATCCTGTTCGCGGTCGGCTCGATGGTGATCGCGTTCGCGTACACGTCGCTGAACCTGACCAACGCGTCGATGCTGTGGCTCGGCTTCCCGCTCGGCTTCTTCGCATCGGGCATCTTCTCGGGGATGGGCGCGTTCCTCACCGAGCTGTTCCCGACCCGCGTGCGCGGTTCCGGCCAGGGCTTCTGCTACAACGTGGGCCGCGCGATCGGTGCGCTGTTCCCGTTCCTGATCGGCGCGCTGTCGAAGCAATACGGGCTCGGCACGAGCATCGGCATCTTCGCGGTCGCCGCCTACGGCGTGGTGATCGTCGCCGCGCTGACGCTGCCCGAGACCCGCGGCCGCGAACTCGACGCCGCCTGACCGGCGGCAGCGGCGGGGCCGCCGGCCCCGCGTGTTTCTTCCCCTTTCATCGACACCGTGACACGGCGCGCGACGCGCGCCGTGCGGCGGCGCTCGTCCTCGAATCAACGACGCATCGACCGACATCATGACTGACCGACACCTTTCTCCCGTTCCCTCCGACACCGCGCGCTGGCAATTCTGGATCGACCGCGGCGGCACGTTCACCGACATCGTCGCGCGGCGGCCCGACGGCACGCTCGTCACGCACAAGCTGCTGTCGGAGAACCCCGAGCAGTACCGCGACGCGGCCGTGGCCGGCATTCGCCACCTGCTCGGTCTCGCGGCCGACGAGCCGATCACGCCCGCGCAGGTCGACATGGTGAAGATGGGCACGACGGTCGCGACCAACGCGTTGCTCGAACGCAAGGGCGAACGTACCGCGCTGGCCACGACGCGCGGTTTTCGCGACGTGCTGCGCATCGCTTACCAGAACCGGCCGCGCCTGTTCGATCTCGACATCGTGCTGCCCGACGCGCTGTACGAGACGGTCGTCGAGATCGACGAGCGCGTCGGCGCGCATGGCGACGTGGTCGTGCCGCTCGACGTTCAGGGTGCCGAAGCGTCGTTGCGCCGCGTGTTCGACAGCGGGGTGCGTGCGCTCGCGATCGTGCTGATCCACGGCTACCGCTACACCGCGCACGAACGGATGCTGGCGGAACTCGCACGCCGCATCGGCTTCACGCAGGTATCGGTGTCGCACGAGGTGTCGCCGCTGATGAAGATGGTGTCGCGCGGCGATACGACCGTGGTCGACGCGTACCTGTCGCCGATCCTGCGCCGCTACGTCGAGCAGGTCGCGCACGAGATGCCGGGCGTGAACCTGCAGTTCATGCAGAGCAGCGGCGGCCTCACGCGCGCCGATGCGTTCCAGGGCAAGGACGCGATCCTGTCAGGCCCGGCCGGCGGCATCGTCGGGATGGTGCGTGCGGCGCGCGCGGCCGGCTTCGGCCAGGTGATCGGCTTCGACATGGGCGGCACGTCGACCGACGTGTCGCACTACAACGGCGAATTCGAGCGCGAGTTCGAGACGCAGGTGGCCGGCGTGCGGATGCGCGCGCCGATGATGAGCATCCACACGGTCGCGGCCGGCGGCGGCTCGGTGCTCGGCTTCGACGGCGCGCGGCTGCGCGTCGGGCCCGAATCGGCCGGCGCGAACCCGGGGCCGGCCGCGTACCGGCGCGGCGGCCCGCTGACGGTGACCGACTGCAACGTGATGCTCGGCAAGATCCAGCCCGATCATTTCCCGCGCGTGTTCGGCCCGCATGCGGACCAGCCGCTCGACCGCGACGGCGTGGTCGCGAAGTTCGCGGCGCTCGCCGACGAGATCCACGCGGCGACCGGCCGGCGCGAGACGCCCGAGGCGCTCGCCGAAGGGTTCCTGGAGATCGCGATCGGCAGCATGGCGAACGCGATCAAGAAGATTTCCGTGCAGCGCGGCCACGACGTGTCGCGCTACGTGCTGACGACGTTCGGCGGCGCGGGCGGCCAGCACGCGTGCGGCGTGGCCGATGCGCTCGGGATGACGCAGGTGTTCGCGCATCCGCTCGCGGGCGTGCTGTCCGCGTACGGGATGGGGCTGGCCGACCAGACCGCGATGCGCGAGCGCGCGGTGGAAGCCGTGTTGTCCGACGCATCGCTGCCGGCGCTGAACGCGGCGCTCGACCGGCTCGCCGACGAGGCCATCGGCGCGCTGCTCGAACAGGGCGTGCCGCCGGAGCGGATCGCGACCGAGCGGCGCGTGCACCTGCGCTACCAGGGCACCGATTCGGCGCTCGACGTGCCGGCCGGCAGCGTCGCCGCGATGCAGCAGGCGTTCGAGGCCGCGTACCGGCAGCGCTACGCGTTCCTGATGCCGGGCACGCCGCTGGTGGCCGAACTCGCGTCGGTCGAGGCGATCGGCCGCTCGGACGCGCCGGTCGACATCGCGCCGCTCGCGCCGCGCGAGGCGGGCGCGGCGCCGCAAGCGCACGCGGCCGTGCGCTTTTATTCCGGCGGCCAGTGGCACGATGCGGCGCTGGTCGTGCGCGACACGCTGCGCGCCGGCGACACGATCGACGGCCCGGCGATCGTCGCGGAGCAGAACGGCACGACCGTCGTCGAGCCCGGCTGGCGCGCCGCGATGACCGCCCAGGGCAACCTCGTGCTGACGCGCACGACGCCGCTGCCGACGCGCCGCTCGCTCGGCACCGATGCCGACCCGGTGCGGCTCGAGATCTTCAACAACCTGTTCATGTCGATCGCCGAGCAGATGGGGCTGCGGCTGCAGAACACCGCGTACTCGGTGAACATCAAGGAGCGGCTCGACTTCTCGTGCGCGATCTTCGACGGTGACGGCAACCTGATCGCGAACGCGCCGCACATGCCCGTGCACCTCGGCTCGATGGGCGAGAGCATCCGCACGGTGATCGAGCGCAACCGCGGCCGCATGCGCGACGGCGACGTGTTCATGCTGAACGATCCGTACCACGGCGGCACGCATCTGCCGGACGTGACCGTCATCACGCCGGTGTTCGCGGACGGCTCGGACGCGCCGCTGTTCTACGTCGGCTCGCGCGGCCACCACGCGGACATCGGCGGCACGACGCCGGGCTCGATGCCGCCCGACTCGACGCACATCGACGAGGAAGGCGTGCTGATCGACAACTGGCAGCTCGTGTCGGCCGGCGTGCTGCGCGACGCCGACACGCGCGCGCTGCTCGCATCGGGCCGCTACCCGGCGCGCAACGTCGAGCAGAACATGGCCGACCTGCGCGCGCAGGTCGCCGCGAACCAGAAGGGCGTCGACGAGCTGCGCCGGATGGTCGCGCAGTTCGGCCGCGACGTCGTGCTCGCGTTCATGGGGCACGTGCAGGACAACGCGGAAGAAGCCGTGCGGCGCGTGATCGGTGCACTGCAGGATGGCGCGTACCGCTATCCGCTCGACAACGGCGCGGAGATTCGCGTCGCGATCCGCGTGGATCGCGCGGCCCGCCGCGCGGAGATCGATTTCACCGGCACGTCCGCGCAGCTCGACAACAACTTCAACGCGCCGAAGGCCGTCTGCATGGCGGCGGTGCTGTACGTGTTCCGCACGCTGGTCGGCGACGACATCCCGCTGAACGCCGGCTGCCTGAAGCCGCTGACCGTGATCGTGCCGGCCCGCTCGATGCTGAATCCCGAGTACCCGGCGGCCGTCGTGTCGGGCAACGTCGAGACGTCGTCGGCGATCACCAACGCGCTGTACGGCGCGCTTGGCTGCGTCGCGTCGAGCCAGGGAACGATGAACAACTTCACATTCGGTAACGATCAATACCAGTACTACGAGACGATCGCCGGCGGCAGCGGCGCGGGCGACGGCTTCGCGGGCGTCGGCGCGGTGCAGACGCACATGACGAACTCGCGGCTCACCGATCCGGAGGTGCTCGAATGGCGCTACCCGGTGCGGCTCGATTCGCACGTGATCCGCGCCGGCTCGGGCGGCGGCGGGCGCTGGCGCGGCGGCGACGGCGCGGTGCGGCGGGTCCGCTTCCTCGAGCCGATGACGGCGTCGATCCTGTCGAACAACCGGATTCACGCGCCGTTCGGCGCGGCGGGCGGCGCGGCCGGCGCGCTCGGCCGCAACACGATCGAGCGGGCGGACGGCACGGTCGAGGTGCTCGACCATATCGGCCGCGCACAGATGGCGCCCGGTGACGTGTTCGTCGTCGAAACGCCGGGCGGCGGCGGCTACGGCGCGGCGGACTGAGCCGCGCATCCGGCTCCCGGCGCGGATGCCCCGCGCCGGGGCGGGCAGAGGATATTGCAACGAACTGTGGAATAAAGCCCGGCATTCACGCGCGAATGGAATCAAAAATGACAAAAAACCGGCGCGCGATCCGCAATTCGACCCCGCCGCGGCGACGCGTTCGAGTATCCGGCCCCTTATCCGTGGATCGGTCGTAAACGCCCGCCCGGCAGGGCTTCCGGGCCGTCTGGCCGCCCCGGATGCGCGCCGCGTCACCTGCGCATTCGCCGCTGCCAATCATGAAAAATCCGGCTTGCCAATCGAGTCCCGATTCCTTGACACTCTGCTCTAAATGTGAGTGCCAATCCTCATCGTCATTTGATAAGATGGCTCTCATCATTCGTAAGGTGGAACCTGCGCATCACGCGCGAACGCCGGTCGCATCAGCTGGAAACAAGTAACGGGACGAGGCCCGCCGTCACGGCAATCACGGCAGCCCTGCCGGGCACGCGCACTGCGTGGCCCGGGAAGGCGGTCGGCCCACTCGCCTCCGTCTACACTATGCGTTTTTTTCTGGATCGGGGCGTGTCCATGGATGACGAAAACGATAGCGCGGTGCTCGAGGCGCATGTCGGTACGCGCAGCCCCTGCTGGCGTCTCGGCAGCGACAGCAATGCGCTCGAACTGGCCGCGGTCCGCGGCCTGACCAACGTCGCGGTCGCGCTGACGGTCGAGCAGGCCGCGCGCATCCGCGCGCTGACCGGCGTCACGTCGCACCTCGTGCTCGACATCGTGCTGTTCGGCAACCCGGTCAGCCTCCATCTCGTCGGCAGGAAGGTCAATACGGTCGACTGGGCCGGCACGGCGTCCGCCTATTGCGATACCGAGTCCGTCGCCGGTGACCTGGCGCACGGGCTCGCGTTCGCCGAGCAGGTCGTGTCCGAAGTGAATTCACTCGTCGTGATCCTCGACCGCAACGGGATGGTGCAGCGCTTCAACCGCCTGTGCGAGGAAGTGACGGGCAAGCGCGAGGTCGACGTGATCGGCCGCAGCGCGTTCGAGCTGTTCATGAGCCCCGAGCAGGGCGCGCAGTCGCGCAGCAACATCACGGGCTTCTTCGCGAGCAACCAGTCGTTCGCGGTCGAGCGCTACATCAACACGGTCAACGGGCCGCGCCTGTTCCAGTTCCGCAACAAGTTCGTGCAGAGCGGCAGCGGCGTCGACGAGCAGTACCTGATCTGCTCGGGCATCGACATCACCGAGGAGCGCAACGCGCAGCAGCGGCTCACCGAGCTCGCGAACACCGACGTGCTCACCGGGCTGCCGAACCGCCATGCGATCAGCGAGCGCATCCACGCGGCGATCGCGGAGGAAGACGCCAATACGCGCGGCCACGTCGGCATCCTGTTCCTCGATCTCGACAACTTCAAGCGCGTCAACGATCACTACGGGCACATCACCGGCGACCGGCTGCTGCAGGACGTGTCGGCGATCATCAGCGGCTGCCTGCCGTCCGGCGCGACGCTCGCGCGGCTCGGCGGCGACGAATTCCTCGTGCTGTTCGAACACGCCACGCGGCCGCTGCTCGAAGCGACCGCGCAGATCATCCTCGAACGGCTGCGCACGCCGATCCATCTCGGACTGATGGAGGTCTACACGAGCTGTTCGATCGGCATCGCGATGCATCCGCAGCACGGCGATTCGCTCGAGACGCTGATCCGCAGCGCCGACACCGCGATGTACGTCGCGAAGGAAGAGGGCAAGCATACGTATCGCGTGTTCTCGCTGGAGATGAACCAGAAGGTCGCGAAGTACATGTGGCTCGACACGAACCTGCGCAAGGCGCTCGAGGAAGAGCAGTTCGTGCTGCACTACCAGCCGGTCGTCGACATCGCGACGGGCGACGTGCATGCCGTCGAGGCGCTGATCCGCTGGCAGTCGCCCGATCGCGGGCTCGTCGCGCCGGTCGAGTTCATCCGCTTCGCGGAAGAGTCGGGGCTGATCGCGCCGCTCGGGCGCTGGGTGATGCGCACCGCGGCCGCGCAGGCGGCCGCGTGGAAGGCGAAGGGGCTCGGCGTCCGGATCGCGGTGAACCTGTCCGCGCGGCAGTTGCAGGACATGAACATCGTGCACCAGTTCGCGTCGATTCTCGACGGCGCGGGGCTGAAGCCCGGCCTGCTCGACATCGAGCTGACCGAGAGCTGCTTCATCGAGGACGAGGAGGCGGCCAACGGGCTGATGCGGCAGTTCCGCCAGCTCGGCGCGGAGATCCATCTCGACGATTTCGGCACCGGCTATTCGTCGCTGTCGCAGTTGTCGCGCCTGCCGCTCGACGCGATCAAGCTCGACCGCACCTTCATCACGGCGATCGACCGCAATCCGCGCTCGCAGGCGCTGGTGCGCTCGGTCGTGTCGCTCGCGAAGGCGCTGAATTTCGCGGTGGTCGCGGAAGGCGTCGAAACGCATGCGGAAGCCGAATTCCTCAAGCAGCTCGACGTCGATCACGCGCAGGGCTACTACTACGCGCGGCCGATGCCGGCGCAGGCGTTCGAGGCGTGGCTCGCGGAGACGAGAAAGCTCAGGCTGATCGCCTGAGCATCGTTCCGGAAAAAGGCGCCGCCGGCCCCGGCGGCGCCCGTCGCATTACACCGTGCGCAGCTTCGACACGCGCCGGTTCTGCAGCATCACCAGGCGTTCCATGTACGCGAGATCCTTCGGCTCGATCGTGAACGCCGCATGCACCCACGCTTCCGTGATGTCCATCAGCTCCGAGCGCGACAGCTGGAACACGCGTTCGCGGGCGCGCAGCATCGCCCGGATGCCGTTCAGCTTGGGCTTCGTCACGTCGATGAAGGTGCGCGTCGCCAGATACGCGTCACCGGCGTCGAACGTCTCGTCGATCAGCCCCTGATCTTCGTACCATTCGGCCGCATGCGCTTCGCCGGTCGCGATCAGCGATTCCGCGAGGCCGCGGTTCGCCTTGCGTGCGACCAGCGAATAGCCGCCCATGCCCGGGAACAGATTGAACGCGATCTCGGGGAAGCCGAGTTTCACGCCCTTCTGCGCGAGCACGTAGTGATGCGCGAGCGCGGCCTCGAAGCCGCCGCCGAGCGCGCTGCCCTCGACCATCGCGATCGAGATCGCGCCGGTGCCGAAGCCCGTGTAGATCTCGTACACGCCGTCGATGCACGAGCGCGCGTACGCCATCAACTGGTCGCGCCGGCCGCTGCGGATCGCGTCGACGAAGAAGCTCAGGTCCCCGCCGACGTTGAACAGCTCGGGGACGAGCGAGCCCGTCACCCAGAAGTCGAACTTGAGGCCCGAGTCGCGTGCGACGCGCGCGAGATGGATGATGTCGGTGACGAGTTGTTGGTTGAAGCACGGTCGCGGCTCCGATCGCAGCATCATCCACATGACGTTACGGCCTTCTTCGTAGAAGGCCGTCAGTTGGGAGAGTTCGCCGGCTTCGTAAAACGGACGGCAAGCCGGATGGGATTGGAGTTGCATGGTATGTCCTCGTGAGATGTGGTTTTAAAGACCGCCGCGCCAGGCGCCAGGCGGGCATCGGGTTGCCCGTCTGGCGCCTGGCGCGAGGCATCGCCATTGTTGCGCGCGCACAAATGTCGAATTGCGGGGAACAACGCACGACCGGGACACCGGTGCGGCTTGCGTTCGGGCGAAAGGACGGGTGACGACGGACGGAGGGACGAGGGGCTGAGGTCGGTGGGTGGGGAGGGGACTCGAGTGGAGCGGGCGCACCGGCGGTGACGCAGCCTGCGTTGCCGCCGCTTACGCGCTGAAAGCGACGCTAGGACGCCGATCCGCTGTTGCGGGTCGGGCCGGCGTGCGGGCGGTTCACCTCACCTCACCGTGAGCGAGAGGGAATGCGCGGCGCGCATGGCCGCTCGGCGTCGATCGGTTTCGGATGCCGCCGTTCGAGATGCAGCACCGTCGGCAGCGTGCCTGACAGGATCACGCGCAGCCACGCGAACGCCATCACGCGGTCACCGGTTTCGAAAGCGTCGCCGATCGGCGTGAGGTGTCCTTCCCGCTGGCGCGGCTTGACGCTCGCCAGCCCGTCGCCCACACTGGGCCGCACGACGGCCACGCGTGCGGGTGCGCGCGAGCGGCCTGTCATGCGCGCGTCATGCGGTACGACTTCCGCTCCGGCGCGCGGCGCTGACGTCCGGTAACGAACGCGCGGAGAGCTTCGACGTGGTGCGTTTTCATTCCCGATGGACCGGCTGCCTGCTCGTGTGCGCCGTGGCGCTCGGCGCGGGTAGGGCCGTGGCCGATACGCGCGACTCACACGACACGCCAGACGCTCGCGACGCGGCCGATATGGCGCCCGTCACGCTCGTCAGCGACGTCCACGAATTCGTGATCCAGCACGACGGTTCGCTCGACGAGCACGACGATTCGACGCTGCGCGCGAACGACGCGAACGGCATCGATGCCGTTGCGCAGCGCTACGTATGGTTCGACAAGCATCTCGAGAAGGTGGAGCTGCTCGCGGCCGAGACGATCGACCGCGACGGCGTCGCGCATCCGGTCGGCGCGGACGGCATTCGCGACGTGCAGGAGCCGCGCTCGGCCGGCGCGCCGACGTTCCAGGACGGCCTGCTGCGCACCGTCGTGTTCCCCGGCGTCGAAGCCGGGTCAAGCACCCGCGTCGCGTTCCGCAAGACCCGCACGAAGCCGGTCAATCGCGGCTACTTCGGCTACACCGTCGAGCCGTCTCGCGAGCCGGTCGACAGCCAGCGGCTGATCTTCGACGTGCCGGCCGACATGCCGCTGTACGCGGACGCGCGCGGCTACGTCGCGCTGCCGCCCGTCACGGCGAACGGCCGCACGCGCTACGAATTCGACTACCGGCACGGCGCGTACGATCGCATCGAGAGCGGCTCGGTCGGCTATCCGACCTACGGCGACCGGCTCGTCGTGTCGACGCTGCCCGACTACGCGGCGTTCGCCGCGCGCTACCGCAACGCGGCCGTTGACCCGAGCGCGAACGATGCGGCCGTCGTGCAGCTGGCGCGTGCGCTCACGGCGAATGCCGCCGATCCGCGCGACAAGGCGCGCATCCTGTACGACTGGGTGCAGGCGAACGTGCGTTACGTCGGGTTGTTTCTCGGCGAGACGGCCGCCGCGCCGCATCGCGTGACCGACATCCTGCGCAACCGCTACGGCGACTGCAAGGATCATGTCGCGCTGTTCGGCGCGTTGCTCGCGGCGGTCGGCATTCGCAGCGAACCGGTGCTGATCAATCTCGGCGCCGTGTACACGCTGCCGTCGGTGCCCGGCTACGGCGCCGGCGCGATCAATCACGCGATCACGTGGCTGCCCGATCTCGCGCTCTACGCGGATACGACGACGGCCGGCATCGCGTTCGGCTACCTGCCGCCGATCGTGATGGATCGCCCGGCGCTGCTGGTCGATACGGGCGTGCTGTCGCGCACGCCGGCCACGCAGCCGCGCGCCCGCACCGCGCGGATCTCGATCGATGCCGCGCAGCCGGGCGCCGCGCGTGTTCAGGCTTATGTCGAGGACGACGGCTGGACGGCCGAACTCGAACGCAACCTGTTTCGCCGCGCGTCACGCGAGCGCATCGCGCAACTCGCGACCGAGCGCCTGCGGCAAAGCGGCCTGCGCGGCCGCGCGCAACTGTCGACCAGCGACCGGCGCGCGACGGACGGGCCGTTCGACGTGACCGTGACCGGCACGCTCGATCATTTCGTCTGGCCGGACGGCACGACCGCGTTGCCCGCGCTGTCGAGCGTCACGGGCGGTATCGCGACCCAGGTCGAAACCTGGCTGGCCGAGCCGGTGCGCACGCAGCCGTGGGGCTGCATCGGCGGCGCATTCGACGAGACCGGCCAGATCGCGCTGCCGACGGGCGTGGTCGTGACCGACCTGCCGGCCGATACGGCCGTGCACGACCGCTTCGTCGATTTCACGTCGCATTACGTGTTCGATGCGGCCGCGCGCGTCGTGCAGGTCACGCGGCGGATGAACGCGGATTTCGGGCGGCAGGTCTGCACGCCGGACGAATTCGCGGCGCTGCGCGCGTCGCTCGAGCGCATCGAGCGCGACACGCAGGCGCAGATCGTCGTGCGGGCGAAGCAGCGTTGAGCGGCGCGGGCACGGCATTCGCTCCGGACGGGCGAATCACCGCAATCGCCGACGCGCAGGAGGGACATCATGACGGAACGGGATCACGAGATCGCCGAACTCTCGAAGGAATTGCTGGGCCGGATCGTGCAGGGCACGGTCGCGACCGGCGCGGCCGTCGACGTGGAGCAGTGCGCGGCGCTCGCCGTGCAGTGCGCGACGGCGCTGATCGACCGGCTCGATGCATTGAAGTGACGGCCTGCGGGCCGGCACCGCCGCCAGCCCTGCGCGCCGCGCGTTACGCTTCGGCGGGCACGTCGCCGTCCGCACGCACGGCGCCCGGCGGCTTGCCGACCACGCGCTTGAACGCACGACTGAACGCCGCGAGCGAACCGTAGCCCAGCCGGTACGCGACCGCTTCGATCGTCTCGCGGTCGCGGGCGATCCATTGCGCGGCGAGCCGCATCCGCAGCTCGGTGAGGTAGCGCACGGGCGTCATCCCGGTGGCCGCGAGGAAGCGTTCGGCGAACACCGAGCGCGACACGCCTGCCTCGGTCGCGAGCTCCGCGACGCTCCAGTTGCGGCCCGGGTCGCGATGCAGTGCGACGATCGCGCGGCCGAGCTTCGGCTCGCGCAGCGCCTGCACCCAGCCGGTCGCATCGCCGCACCCGCACTCGACCCAGCCGCGCACGATGAACGCCGCGACCACGTCCGCGAGCCGCGCGAGGATGCCCGCGAAGCCCGCGCGCGCCGTGCACGCCTCGCGCTCCATCGCATCGAGCATCGGGCGGATTTCCGGGTAGCGCGCGAGCAGCGTGCCCACGTGCATGAACGCGGGCATCGTGCCGACCAGCGGCTGCATGCCGCCGAGGTCGAGTTCCATGCAGGCGCTGAAGATCAACGCATCGCCGGCGCCGGGTTCCTTCGTCGCGCAGCTCGTAGGCGACACGCCGGCCGACGCCACCGACGCGACCGTATCGCAGATCTTCGCGACCTCGAAGCCGTCGATCTCGCGGCACGGCACATCCGGATCGGACACCAGCGCGTGCATGCCGCCGTGCGGCAACAGGATCGCGTCGCCGGCCTCGAGCCGCATCGTCTCGCCCGTCGCGTCGCGCAGCAGCACGGGTCCGCGCACGATGAAATGGAACTGCGCGCGGCCCGTCCCGTGGCCGAAACTCAGTCCGAACGGCCGCGCGACCTGGATGCGGCGGTACTGGACGCCGCTCAGCCGCATCCCCAGCAGCAACTCGCTGACGAGGTCGTGCACATCGGGAATCGGGGGCAGAAGGGGCTCGGACATATCGAGATACGGACGTTCGATCAACAAGAACGGATTGTATGTCATAGACCGTCCTGTCGCTGTTCCTTACGATACGCCTTTATCAGTACTTTCCCTAACCGACACGGAACCCCCGCATGAATCCCGGAATCTCCTCGGCCGCCTCGACGGCGGCCCCCCGCGAACCGGCCTGGGGCGCGGTCTTCGCGATGACGCTCGGCGTGTTCGGGCTCGTCACGGCCGAATTCCTGCCGGCGAGCCTGTTGACGCCGATGGCCGACAGCCTCGGCGTGACCGAGGGCGTGGCCGGACAGGCCGTCACGGCCACCGCCACGGTCGCGCTCGTCACGAGCCTGCTGATTTCGGCGCTCACGCGCACGATCGATCGGCGGCGCGTGCTGCTCGTGTTCTCGGTGCTGCTCGTCGTATCGAACCTCACCGTGGCGTTCGCGCCGAACCTGGCCATGCTGCTGTTCGGCCGCGTCGTGCTCGGCATCGCGCTCGGCGGCTTCTGGACGATGGCGACCGCCACCGCGATGCGGCTCGTGCCGACGGCGATGGTGCCGCGCGCGCTGTCGATCATCTTCAGCGGCGTGGCGGTCGCGACCATCGCGTCCGCGCCGATGGGCAGCTACTTCGGTCACCTGATCGGCTGGCGCAACGTGTTCCTGATCGCGGCCGTGATCGGCGGCATCGCGTTCGTGTCGCAGATCGTCACGCTCCCGTCGATGCCGCCGAGCGGCACGACGCGGCTGCGCACGCTGATCGACGTGCTGCGCCGGCCGACCGTCGGCCTCGGAATGTTCGCGACGATCCTCGTGTTCACCGGCCATTTCGCGTTCTTCACGTATCTGCGGCCGTTCCTCGAACAGGTGGCGGGCGTCGGCGTGAACGGGCTGTCGGCGATCCTGCTCGGCTACGGCATCGCGAACTTCGTCGGCACGTCGCTCGCGGGCCGCGTGCTCGAACACCGGCTGAGGCCGATGCTGATCGGCATGCCCGCGCTGATGGTCGTGCTCGGCATCGCGCTCGTCGTGCTCGGCCGCGCGCCGATGATCGACGCGGTGCTGGTCGCGTTGTGGGGGATGGCGTTCGGCGGCGTGCCGGTCGCGTGGTCGACATGGGTCACGCGCACCGTGCCCGACGAGGCCGAGAGCGCGGGCGGGCTGATCGTCGCGGCGATCCAGCTCGCGATCGCGACGGGCGCGGCCGCCGGCGGCGTCGTGTTCGACGCGAACGGCGCGGCAGGCGTGTTCGTCGGCGCGGCGATCGTGCTGGCGGTGGCGGTCGCGACGATCGTGACCGGCGTGCCGAAGCGGGTCGGCGTGGTCGCGTCCTGACCGGCTCGGCGGCCCGCAGCCCGCGTGGCACGGGCCGCCAGGCGATCGTCCGCGCGTCAGGCGGCGCCGGCGCCCGCGATGCGGTCGAGTGCCGCGAGCGCGTCGGCCGGCAGATCGAGGTCGGCGGCCGCGAGATTCTCGCGCAGATGCGCGGCCGACGACGTGCCGGGAATCAGCAGGAGATTCGGCGCGCGGTGCAGCAGCCACGCCAGCGCGACCTGCATCGGCGTTGCGCCGAGGCGGGCCGCGACGCCGGACAGCGTCGACGACTGCAGCGGCGAGAAGCCGCCGAGCGGAAAGTACGGCACGTAGGCGATGCCGTCACGGGCCAGCGTGTCGATCAGCGCATCGTCGCCGCGATGCGCGATGTTGTAGTGGTTCTGCACGCAGACGATGTCGCAGATCCGCCGGCCTTGCGCGACCTGCGCGGGCGTGACGTTGCTCAGGCCGATGTGCCGCACGAGCCCGCGCCGCTGCAGTTCCGCGAGCGTGGCCAGCGGCGCCTCGATCGATCCTTCGGCCGGCCCGTGCGTATCGAACATGATGCGCAGGTTGACGACGTCGAGCACGTCGAGCCCCAGGTTGCGCAGGTTGTCGTGCACGGCCCGTTCGAGCTCGTCGGGCGCGAACGCGGGCAGCCATGATGCGTCGTCGCCGCGTCGCGCGCCGATCTTGGTGACGATCACGAGATCGTCGCGATACGGATGCAATGCGTCACGAATCAACTGGTTCGTGACGTGCGGGCCGTAGAAGTCGCTGGTGTCGAGATGGTCGACGCCGGATTCGACGGCTTCGCGCAACACGTTCAATGCGGCTTCGCGATCTTTCGGCGGGCCGAATACACCGGGGCCTGCGAGCTGCATCGCGCCGTAGCCGATCCGTCTGACGTGGCGATCGCCGAGCCTGAAGGTGGCGGTGTGGCGAATATCGGGCATGACCGTACTCCTGTCGAAGAGATGAATGCGTTCAGCATAAGGACGAGTCGCCTGCGCGATAAGCCGGCATAATTCGCACGGGTTGTACGAAAAGGCGAACAATGCAAACCGATCTGGGCGATCTGAACGCGTTCATGGCCGTGGCACGCGCCAGTGGATTCCGCGATGCCGCACGCGTGACGGGCCTCAGCGCGTCGGGGCTGAGCGAGGCCGTGCGCCGGCTGGAAGCGCGGCTCGGCGTGCGGCTGCTGCACCGCACGACGCGTAGCGTCGTGCCCACCGAAGCCGGCGAGCGCCTGCTCGCGCGCCTCGCGCCGGCCCTGACCGAAGTGGCGGCGGCGCTCGACGGTATCGACGAATTCCGCGGCCGACCGGCCGGCACGCTGAAGCTCAACGTGCCGGTCAGCGCCTCGCGGCTCGTGTTGCCGGCGATCGTGCCGCGCTTTCTCGATGCGTATCCGGACATCCGGCTGGAAGTGACCGCCGACGAAAGTTTCGTCGACGTGCTGGCGGCCGGCTGCGACGCGGGCATCCGCTACGACGAACGGCTCGAACAGGACATGATCGCGGTGCCGATCGGCCCGCGCATCCAGCGGTTCGCGACCGCGGCGGCGCCCGACTATCTCGACCGGCACGGCCGGCCCCGGCATCCGCGCGACCTGCTCGGCCATCGGTGCATGCGCGGACGCTTTGCCAGCGGCGCGATGCCGCCGTGGGAGTACGAGCGCGACGGCGAGGTCGTGCGGGTCGAGCCGGCCGCCGGGCCGCTGCTGGTCCAGATTGGCGGGGCGACGGAGCTGATGGTCGACGCGGCGATCGCCGGGACGGGGATCCTGTATCTGTTCGAAGACTGGGTGCGCCCGCATTTCGACAGCGGCGCGCTCGAACCAGTGCTCGAACCGTGGTGGCGACCGTTCTCGGGGCCCTTTCTGTATTACCCGGGGCGGCGTCTCGTGCCGCCCGCGCTGCGCGCGTTCATCGATTTCATCAAGGTCTCCTGAGCATCGGTCCGTACGCTGCGTGTGCGCGTCGAGCAGGTGCCGCGTGCCATCGTCGGTCATGGGGCCGATCGATGCGCGATGCAGGTGCCGCAGCAGACTGTGCGACACCCGAAGCGTAGGGGCGGGCGTGTCGCGCGCCAATGACATGCGATGTAATCGTTTGACGCGCGAGCGCCCGCCCGCTGCCTCTTGAATGCGTTTAGCCGCCTTGCTTGACCAGCGCCGCCAGCGCTTTCATCGCCTGCAGATACGGATACGGCCCGTGGCTGACACGCGCCACGCCGTACTCGGCGAGTTCCGCGAGCGTCGGCGTTTCCGCGACGCGCATCACGTTCACCGGCAGCGGCGACGCGGCCGTCAGCGCGCGAATCAGCGCGGGCGAGCGTAGGCCCGGCACGAACAGGCCGTCGGCGCCGGCCGCCGCATAAGCGCTGGCGCGCGCCAGCGTCGCGTCGAGCAATCGTTCGTCGTGCGTATCGGCTGCGGCCGTGAAGAACACGTCGGTGCGCGCGTTGATGAAGTAGTCGGCGCCCGCGCGATCGGCCGCCTGCCGGGCTGCTGCGACACGGGCCGCCGCGTCGTCGACGTCGCGCAGTTCGCCCGTCGACGGAAAACTGTCTTCGAGATTGCAGCCGATCGCACCGGCCCGGATGCTGAGTGCGATCGTCTCGGCGACCTCTTCCGGCCGCTCGCCGTAGCCGCTTTCGAGGTCGACGGTGACGGGCAGGTCCGTCGCGCGCACGATCCGCTCCAGCATCTCCATCATCAGCGCGCGCGGCATTTGCTCGCCGTCGCCGAAACCGTTGGCTGCCGCGACCGACCAGCTGCCGGTGGCCAGCGCAGCGGCGCCGGCGTCGGCCACCGCCCGCGCACTGCCGGCATCCCACACGTTGAACAGCGCCAGCGGCTGGCCTGCGCGGTGAAGCGACCGGAAAATCGCGCCTTTCTCGTTGTTGCCCATGCTCGTCTCCTCGTGAATACCGGATCGGTTGTCGTGTCGAGCGATATTGCCATCGAATCGGGCGGTGCGACCGGCGTATGCAATGTCTGCTGACAGCGTGTGACAGAACGTGCGCATGACGGCTGCAGCACGATCCGTGCGCCGCCTCAGTCGCGCGACCCCGGCTCGATCGACAGCGTGCGCAACTGGCCGCGCAACTGGTCGACTTCGCCCGGCGCGAACGGCCGCTCGATCTCGGCATGCGTCTGCTGCCACAGCGGGAAGGCTTCGGCCAGCAGCTCGTGCCCGGCTGGCGTGAGTTCCAGCAGGCGGCTGCGTCGGTCATCCGGGTCCTGCGTAATCGTGACGAGGCCGCGCCGTTCGAGCGGCTTGAGCGCCGCGGTGAGCGTGGTGCGGTCCATCGCGAGCAGCGACGCGACCGATTTCATCGGGGCCGGTTGCGGCCGGTTCAACGACATCAGCAGCGAAAACTGGCCGTTGGTGAGGTCGAGCGGGCGCAGCACATCGTCGAAGATGCGCGCCAGATTGCGCGCCGCGCGCTGCATGTGCAGGCACAGGCAGCAATCGCGCACCATCAGCGTCGTTTCGAAGGGAAGCTTTTCTTTTCGTGCCATGTTGCAATTGTGTTGATATCAACCTATCTTGTCAAGGTCGAGGCGCGGCAACCCGCCGTGCCCGTCATCGGAGGAGAAGGCATGAGTGCGCAACAACAGTTGTATCTCGCCGTATTTCTCGGGACCCGGGACAGCCCGGCGATGAAGGCATGGATGGCGCTGCCGGAGGACGAGCGGCGCACGCGCGAGCGCGATGGCATCGCCGCGTGGCATGCGTGGGTCGAGCGCCATCGCGACGCGATCGTCGAGCTGGGCGGGCCGCTTGGCAAGACCAAGCGCATCGACGCGAGCGGCATCCACGACACGACCAATGCGCTGAGCGGCTTCACCGTCGTGCGGGCGGCATCGCACGAGGCGGCCGCCGCGCTGTTCGAAGGTCATCCGCATTTCACGCTGTTCCCGGGCGTGTCGGTGGAGGTGATGCCGGTGCTGGCGATTCCCGGCGCATGAGCGACGCGCGCTGCGGGGCGCCGCGCGTCGCTTCGCGCGATGTGTCATGCCCGGCATGCGGCAGACATTTTTACGACGTTCTGGATGGAGACTGGCGATGAAGCTTTACGGATTTGCCGGCACCCGCTCGCAGCGGGCGCTGTGGGGGCTGAAGGAACTGGATGCGGATTTCGAATTCGTATCGGTCAACCTGCTCGAGGGCGAGCACAAGCGGCCCGATTTCCTGCGCCTGAATCCGGCCGGCAAGGTGCCGGTGCTGGTGGACGGCGACCTCGTGATTCCCGAATCGGCCGCGATCGTGCTGTATCTCGCGGACAAGTACCCGGAGAAGGCGCTGCTGCCCGTCGATCCGGCGCTGCGGGCGCAGCCTATCGATGGATCATGTTCGCGGTGACGGAGCTCGAGCAGCCGCTGTGGCGGATCACGCGGCATACGTTCCTCTATCCGCCGGAGAAGCGCTCGCCGGCCGATATCGAACTGGCCCGCGAGGATTTCATGACGATGGCCGCGATTCTCGACACGCATCTCGAAGGGCGCGAATTCATCGTCGGCGATTCGCTGACGGTGGCCGATTGCGTGACGGCCTACCTGATCGACTGGGCGAGCGAATGCCACTTGATCGAACCGTTCCCGCAATTGCGCGCGTATCTCGAACGGCTGTATGCACGGCCGAAGGCGCCGCAGCGGATCGCGGACGCGAGGAAGGCGGCGTGAAAGTGAAACGGGCGGCGGGTCATGTGCCGCATCGGCACGACCCGCCGCGTCCGCGTGCGATCACGACACCGTATCGGGTCCGCCGAGCGCACGACACAGCATCGCCAGATCGCGCAACGTGAGATGCGGTGTCGCCGCCTGCGGCGGAGCCGGTTCCCCGTCCGCCCGAGGCTCGCGCACGACCCACGCGGCCTGAAGCCCCGCATTCAGCGCGCCGACGATGTCGAGGTGGAAGTCGTCGCCCACATGCAGCAATTCGGCCGGCCGCACGCCGAGTGCGTCCGCCGCCGCATGGAAGATTTCGGGCTCCGGCTTGGCGAAGCCGAATGCACGCGCGCTGAGCGTCGTGCGGAAGAATTCGCCGCCGCCGGTCAGCCGGAGGTCGGCATTGCCGTTGGTGACCGCGATCAGCGGAAAGCGGGCGCTCAACCACGCCAGCGCCGGCAACGCGTCTTCGTAGAATTCGACGCGATTGCGCGCCGCGTAGAAGACGTCGTAGGCGGACTCGGTCAGCGAGACATCTTCGTTCGCGCGTTCCAGCGCAAGCCGGATCGAGCCGATTCGCATCGCGCGATAGTCGCTGGCGAGATCCGGGCGCAACCGTTCGTATTCCTCACGGAGCGCACTGAGTGCCTGTTGCGTCGGAAGCACGCTCGCGGTATTGGGCGCGTGCTCGATCAGCCATGTGCGCAGCGTCGCCTCGGCCCGGACGACGGACGGCCCGAACGGCCACAGGGTGTCGTCGAGGTCGAACGAGAGGGCGGAAACTTTGGCGAGACGCATGGCGGTTGAAAGCGGGAAGTCGTTTTACCAGGGCCACGGAACGGAGGTTCCGCTGCCGTTGTCGAGCGCGTGTCGATACAGGAAGCGCGCGACGGTCAGATCCTGCAGCGCGAGCCCCGTCATGTCGAAGACGGTGATCTCGTGCGCGGCGCGCTCGACCGATGTCGCACCCGCGAGGATGTCACCGATTTCCGTGCGCGGCAAATCCGGCGCCCACTGGCACTCGCCGATGCTGCGCGCCTGATCGTGATCGTCGACGACGATGCGCGCGCGTTCCAGCACGCCGGCCGGCAGTTCGCGCTTGCCGGCAGTATCGGCGCCTACGCAGGTCAGATGGGTGCCTGGCTGCACCGCATCCGCGTCGAACAAGGGGCCGCCGCCGGGCGTGGCCGTGATCACCACGTCGCTATCGGCGACCGCTTCGTTCCGGTCGCGCGCCACGCCGATCGTGCATCGTTCGACGAAGCGCGATTCGAATGCCGGGTCCGACTCGCCGCTCACGGTCACGTATTGCACCGTGCATCGCCGCGGCAGCAGCGCGAGTGCGTAGTCGAGCTGCACGCGCGCCTGCACGCCGGTGCCGAACACGCAGAGCCGCGTGCTGTCGCGCCGCGCGAGCTGTTGCAGCCCGAGGCCGCCGGCGGCGCCGGTCCGCGCGGTGGTGATCGCGTTGCCGTCCATGATGCACAGCGGGCGGCCCGTCGCCGGATCGAACAACGCGACGGTGGCCTGATGCGGCTCGCCGCCGACGGTTCGATTGGCCGGCCAGAATCCGGCCGCCTTGAAGCCGAGCAGGTCCTGGCCGGCGACGTCGCCCGACTTGATGCCGAACACGCCGCCGGTATGCAGCTTCTCGCGCACCACCGGGAATACGCGTCCGGCCCTTCGACTGTGCAGCACGAAGGCTTCGCGCACGGCCGCCATCACTTGCTCGGTCTGCAGGGCAGGCTCGACGGCATCGCGGTCGAGGAGAAGGAGGCGGGCGTCGGTCGGCATGGTCGGGGGCTGTTCGGTGCGGGACGAATCGAGAGTATTTAAAGTTTGTCCAGAATTGGACAAATAGTCAATGAATGGATGATCCGGCATGCACGCCGGACTTCACTTACCACCCGTAGAAGCGCGGCCACGTCTGCGCGGCGCCGTCGTCGCCCGCCTGGTAGTCGGGATGTTGCGCGCCGGTGGCGCACGCGTGATTCGGCAGGATGCGCAGCCGCGTGCCGATCGGGAACCGCTGCGCGATGCCCGTATCCGGCGTGCCCGCCCGCGACACGATCCCGTGCTCCTGGTTGGCGGCGCTCAGCAGGTAGTCGCCGAGCACGTCGCCGGCTTCGGTACAGACCTGCCCGTAGCCGAAATCGCGCGCCTGGCGTTGCGTGCCGCGGTCGCGGCTCATCGCCATCCAGCCCGCGTCGACGATCGCCCAGCCTTTCTCTTCCTGATGACCGATGACGGTGGTCAGCACCGACAGCGCGATGTCGGACAGTTCGCACACGCCGACGTTGTGCATCACGAGGTCGAACATCACGTACACGCCGGCGCGCACTTCGGTCACGCCGTCGAGCCGTTCCGCCGCGAGCGCGGTGGGCGTCGACCCGATGCTCACGACCGGGCACGGCAAGCCGGCGGTTCTCAGGCGCTCCGCGGCCCGCACGGTGCGGCTGCGCTCCTGTTCGGCGATCGCGGCCAGCGCCTCGGGCGCGTCGTATTCGTAGCTGGAGCCCGCGTGAGCGAGCACGCCGCCGAGCAGCATGCCGCCGTCGGTCAGCGCGCGGCCGACGTCGATCAGCAGGTCGGCGTCGGGCGGGATGCCCGAGCGGTGGCCGTCGACGTCGACCTCGATCCACACGTCGAAACGTTCGCCGTGCTCGCGCCCGAACGCGGCGATCGCGTGCGCGGCCGGCAGGCTGTCGGCGACGATCTTCAGGTCGCAGCCTTGGCGGCGCAGCGCAAGCGCCTGGCCGAGCTTGGCGGGCACCATGCCGACCGCGTAGACGATGTCGCGGATGCCGTGCGCGAAGAACTGCTCGGCTTCCTTGAGCGTCGACACCGTGATGCCCTGCGCGCCCGCCGCGATCTGCGCGTCGACGACGTGCCGGCATTTGGTGGTCTTCACATGCGGCCGGAACCGCACGCCGAGCGCGTCCAGATGCGTCTGCATGCGGGCGATGTTGCGCTGCATGCGGTCGATATCGATCAATGCGGCGGGGGTGTTGAGGGTGTGAAGGTCCACGATGCGTCCGAGGGCGGGGTTGTCGATGCGGACACTGTAGGGCGGTTGGCTCGCGTCGTGTTTAATGCGGGGCTAATCTGCCATTAAATCGAATTTAAGGCTCACGCCTTGCCGCGCCACGGCGGCGGATCGAGAAACTGCCGCGCGGCGTCGAGAAATACCCGCTGCCGCGCGGAGCGGCCGGTACGCGACGGCAACAGCGCCGTCACCGGCGCGGGCGGCAGGCTCCAGCCGGGCAGCAACCGCACGAGCTTGCCGTTCGCGAGCAGCGGCGCGACGTCCCACTCGGAGCGTTCGACGATGCCGAGCCCGGCCAGCGCCCATTCGGTGATGACGGTGCCGTCGTTGGAAGACAGCGCGCCCGTGACGCGGATGACGGTAGACCGCCGTGATTCGCCCTTGACGCCGCGGCCGGGCGAGAAGCGCCAGCGCGGGATGTCTTCGTCGTTCTCGCGCAGGCACAGGCAGTCGTAGCGGGTCAGGTCGGACGGATGATTCAGGTCCTTGAGGCGGCGCGCGTAGCCGGGGCTCGCACACAGGAAGCGCTCGTTGGGCGCGAGCGGATAGCCGATCCACGAAGACGACTTGAGGCTGCCGACATGCACGACCACGTCGGCCCCCGATGCGGTGGTCAATGGGCTCTCCGACAGGTGGAGCGAGATTTCGAGCTTCGGATGCGCGCGCTGCACGTCGCGCACGATCCGCGCGACGTACTTGCGGCCGAAACCGAGCGGGGCGACGACGCGCAGCGTGCCTTGCACGTCGCCGTGGTCGCCCGCGATGTTGATTGGCAGCGCCTCCACGCGCTCGAGGATGCCGACGGCTTCCTGGTACAGCCGCTGCCCTTCGTCGGTCAGCGCGATTCCTTTCGGCTGCCGTACGGCGAGCCTCGCGTTCAGCCGTGCCTCCATTCGTTGCAGGCGAATCGTGACCGCGGGCGGTGTGAGATCGAGCAGCCGGGCGGCAGCGGCCAGGGAGCGCGACGTGCCGATCGCGCGGACGAGTCGAAGGTCGTCGAGGTCGAGCATTTCTTGGCTCTTAATGCAGAGGGTGTCGAGCATTAAACCGCAGATTGCGCGGGGAAGCCATCGACGTGGCGTGGAGCGGCTGCGATGAGGATGACGGGAATGCACCCGCTTCCTTCGCCGGATACATCGACGATCGTGACGCCGGCTGTACGCCCGCCTACGCATCCAATCCGAAAATCAGCGACCGGTGTACGCCCACCCCCGCCGCGACGCCGGATGCCGAGGCGAACGTCGCATTCGTCATCAGGCTCGACGCGTCGCCGGCCGCGTACACGCCGGCGACGCTCGTCTGCTTCCATGTATCGACGCGAATCGCGGTGCCGAGCGGACCTTCGTCGAACGCGCAGCCGAGCTGCTGCGCGAGGTCGCTCGCCATGTCGGTGCGCGCGCCGATGAACAGTGCGTCGATCGGCACGGCTTGACCGTCGGCGAGCCGCAGCGCGTCGATACGCGGCGCATCGCCGAGAATCTCGACGACTGGCGAGCGCTCGATGCGTACGCCGCGTGCTGCGAGCAACGCGGCTTCCTCGTCGTTCGCTTCGACCACGCCCTGCGTGAACCACGTCGTCGGGCCCCAGTCCGGAATCAGGATCGCCTGATGGACCGACAGCGGATGCGTGGCGAGCACGCCGAGCCGCTGGCCGCTCACTTCATATCCATGGCAGTACGGACAATGCAGCACGCTGATGCCCCAGCGTTCCGCGAGCCCCGGCAGCGCGGGCAGTTCGTCGCGGATGCCGGTCGCGAGAATCAGCCGGTCGGCGCTCGCGCGGCTGCCGTCGGCCAGCGTCACGTGAAAGCGTCCGTGCGCGTCGCGCTCGGCCGTGCGCGCCTCGCCGTCGATGCGCTGCACGGTCGGATACGCGGCGAGTTGCGCGCTCGCTTCGGCGACGATCCGCGCGGGCGGCTTGCCGTCCTGCCCGAAGAAGCCGTGCGCGTGTTCGGCAAAACGGTTGCGCGGCCGGCCGGCATCGATCACGAGCACGCGGCGGCGTGCCCGCGCCAACTGCATCGCGGCCGACAGCCCCGCGAAGCTGCCGCCGATCACGATCACTTCATGATGGGTATCCATGCATCCACTCCTTTCTGAACCTGCGTGACGGACAGACGTGTTCCGCTGGCGGCCAACTCATGAAACACGAGCAGTTGCATGATAGGGCGGTGATATCATTCATGCAACTTCAGAAGTTTCGAGAGAGGGGAGCTCCGCCCGTGAGAACCGACAGCCGTTTGTCGCGCATGCTGCATGCGCTGATCCACATGGACCAGGCCGACGGCCCGCTGACGTCGGAGACGATCGCGACGATGCTGTGCACGAACCCGGTCGTCGTGCGGCGCCTGCTCGGCGGGTTACGCGATTGCGGTTACGTGCAATCGGAGAAGGGGCACGGCGGCGGCTGGGCGCTGAGCGTCGCGCTCGACGACATCACGCTGCTCGACGTCTATCGCGCGGTGGGCGAGCCGCCGCTGTTTTCCGACCTGGTGCCCGAGGACGAGCCCGAATGCCTGGTCGAACAGGCGGTCAACGCGCATCTGTCGGCGACGCTGAAGGAGGCCGAAGCGTCGCTCCTGGCACGCTTTGGCGAAGTCACGCTCGGCATGCTGTCGCGTGATTTCGAGGCGAAGGCGGCGCTGCGGGGGTACACGCGCTGACGTGGCGCAGCATCCCGATCGAGCGCGCCTGACATGCAATCTGGCACGATCCGGCGCGGCCGAAACCGCCGCGCCGCCATGTTCTGTCCCCCAACTTCTGCCCGGTTCGCCCGCCACAGGGCAAAATACGGGTTTTCCGCACCCGCGAGGGCGCGTTCGAATCACGCGCCGGGCGGCGCCAGTGCGCATGCCGCACGCCGCCGCCCGGCGCCCAGGCAAGAAACGCTCGCCGTGCTGCGAGCCCACAGGAGTCCAGACCCCATGCCCGAATCCAACCTGTCCTTCTTCGGCCGGCTGTCGCTGGCCGTCGGCACGTTCTTCTCCGTGCTCGGCAATCGCGAGTTCGCGGCCGACGTACTGCGCGTGCGCGATGGCGCGTCGGCACCCGTTGCACCCGTCCCGACCCCGGCACCCGCTGCCGCGCCCGTCGCACCCGCGCCGGTGAAGGCGCCGGCCCCCGAGCTGCGCGAAGCGAGCCCGCAGGCCGCCCTGCAACTGCTCGGCCTGCTGCAGCGCGATGCGCGCTTCATCGATTTCGTCGAGGAAGACATCGCCGGCTACGCGGACGCCGACATCGGCGCGGCCGCGCGCCTCGTGCACGACGGTTGCCGCGCCGCGCTGCGCGAACACTTCACGATCGTGCCGGTGCGCGATGAAGCCGAAGGCAGCCGCGTGACGCTGCCCGCCGGCTTCGACGCGACGGCCGTGCGCGTGACCGGCAACGTGGTCGGCTCCGCGCCGTTCACCGGCACCGTCAGCCATCGCGGCTGGCGCGTGTCCGACGTGCGCCTGCCGAAGCTGACGGGCAGCCACGACGCATCGGTGATCGCACCGGCGGAGGTGGAACTGTGAGCGATCCGCGCTATTCGATCGGTATCGATCTCGGGACGACCCATTGCGCGCTGTCGTACGTCGACAGCAGCACGAGCGACGGCGAAAAGATCGTGCAGCAGGTACTGCCGATCGCGCAACTGACCGCGCCCGGCGCGCTGGAATCGCGCGACCTGCTGCCGTCGTTCCTCTACCTGCCGCATGAAAGCGAACTGACCCAGGGCGACCTGACGCTGCCGTGGACGGCCTCGCGTGCGTTTGCGGTCGGTGAGATGGCGCGCACGCGCGGCGCCGGCACGCCGATTCGCCTCGTGTCGAGCGCGAAGAGCTGGCTGTGTCACCCGGGCGTCGACCGCCGCGCGGCGATCCTGCCGAGCGATGCGCCGCCGGAAGTGGCCCGCGTGTCGCCGCTGGAAAGCTCGATCCGTTATCTCACGCACCTGCGTGAAGCGTGGGACCACGCGCATCCCGACGCGCCGTTCGCCGACCAGGACGTGACGGTGACGATCCCCGCGTCGTTCGATCCGGCCGCGCGCGAGTTGACGGCCGAGGCCGCCCGCGCCGCAGGCTACACGCGGATGACGCTGCTTGAAGAGCCGCAGGCGGCGCTGTATAGCTGGATCCAGAAGAGCGAAGGCGGCTGGCGCAAGCAGGTGCAGGTCGGCGACCTGATCCTGTGCGTCGACGTCGGCGGCGGCACGACCGACCTGTCGCTGATCGCGGTGGTCGAGCGCGACGGCAATCTCGAACTGCATCGCGTGGCCGTCGGCGAGCACATCCTGCTCGGCGGCGACAACATGGACCTCGCGCTCGCGCACGTGGTCGCACGCAAGCTCGCGCAGCAGGGCACGCAGGCCGATCCGTGGCAACTGCGCGCGCTGACCTACGCGTGCCGCTCGGCGAAGGAAACGCTGCTGTCCGACCCGACCACCGATGCGGTGCCGCTCGTCGTGCCGAGCCGCGGCTCGAAGCTGATCGGCGGCTCGATCCGCACCGAGCTGACGCGCGCGGAACTCACGCAGACGATTCTCGAAGGCTTCTTCCCGCAGGTCGATGCGGCCGCGCGCCCGGTGAGCCGCGCGCGTGTCGGCCTGACGCAGCTCGGCCTGCCGTATGCGCAGGACGCCGGCATCACGCGCCATCTCGCGGCGTTCCTCGGTCGCCAGGTCGCGGCGCTCGACACGCTCGAAGGCGTGCAGCGCACGCTGCCGCAAGGCGCGACGTTCCTGCATCCGACCGCCGTGCTGTTCAACGGTGGCGTGTTCAAGTCGACGCTGCTCACGCAGCGCGTGCTCGATACGCTCAACAACTGGCTCGCCGCCGAAGGCGCGCCGCCCGCGCGCCTGCTCGAAGGCGCGGATCTCGATCTCGCGGTCGCGCGCGGCGCGGCGTACTACGGCTACGTGAAGCGCGGCCGTGGCGTGCGCATTCGCGGCGGCACGGCGCGTGCGTACTACGTCGCGATCGAATCGGCGATGCCCGCGGTGCCGGGGCTGGAGCCGCCGGTGCAGGCGCTGTGCGTCGCGCCGTTCGGGATGGAGGAAGGCTCGGACGCGGCGCTGCCGCCGCAGGAGTTCGGCCTCGTCGTCGGCGAACCGGTGCAGTTCCGCTTCTTCGGGTCGTCGGTGCGTCGTCAGGATCAGGTCGGCACGCTGCTCGACTACTGGTCGCCGGAAGAGCTGCAGGAGCTGGAGGAAATCCAGGCGACGCTGCCCGCCGAAGGGCGGACGGTCGGCGAAGTCGTGCCGGTGAAGCTGCATGCGCGCGTGACCGAAGCCGGCACGCTCGAACTCGAGGCGATCCCGAGCGGCACGAACGAGCGCTGGAAGGTCGAGTTCGACGTGCGCGGCGCCGCCTGAGCGCGATGAAGCGTTATACGGTCGGCATCGACCTCGGCACCAGTAATACGGTCGTCGCGTACGTCGAGGCCGGTTCCGACGCGATCCGCGTGTTCGACGTCGAGCAACTGGTCGGGCCCGGCGCGGTGGCCGCGCAGCCGCTGCTGCCGTCGGTGCGCTATCACCCGGCGGCGGGCGAGTTGCCGCCGGACGCGCTGCGGCTGCCGTGGGCGGCTGATCCGAAGGTAAACACGAAGGCGAACGCGGCCGATGCGCCGCCCGCCGTGATCGGCCGCTATGCGCGCACGCTCGGCGCGCAGGTACCGGGCCGGCTCGTGTCGAGCGCGAAGAGCTGGCTGTCGCACGCCGCGGTCGACCGGCTCGCGGCGATCCTGCCGTGGGGCGCGGCCGACGGCGTCGACAAGGTGTCGCCGGTCGACGCGAGCGCGAGCTATCTCGCGCATGTGCGTGACGCGTGGAACGCGCGTTTTCCCGATGCGCCGCTCGCGCAGCAGGACGTGATCCTGACGGTGCCCGCGTCGTTCGACGACGGCGCGCGCGCGTTGACCGTCGAGGCCGCGCGACGCGCGAAGCTGCCGGCGCTGCGGTTGCTGGAAGAGCCGCAAGCCGCGTTCTACGACTGGCTGTACGGCCAGCGCGACACGTTGCGCGAGACGTTCACCGTGGCGCGGCGCGTGCTGATCTGCGACGTCGGCGGCGGCACGACCGACCTCACGCTCGTCGACGTCGCGCCGGGCGACGACGGCGAACCGACCTTCACGCGCGTCGGCGTCGGCAATCACCTGATGCTCGGCGGCGACAACATGGACCTCGCGCTCGCGCGCCTGGTCGAGTCGCGGCTGACCGAGCCCGGTACGCGGCTGTCGGCCGCGAGCCTGTCGCAACTCGTCGAGCGCTGCCGCGCGGCGAAGGAGCGGCTGCTCGGCGACGACGCGCCCGCGTCCGTCACCGTCACGCTGCTCGGCGCGGGCAGCAAGCTCGTCGGCGGTGCGCGTTCGGCCGAGCTGACGCGACAGGAAGTCGAGCAGATCGTCGTCGACGGGTTCTTTCCGCAGGTCGAGGCCGGCGAATTGCCGCGCCGTGCGCGCGCGGCGATCGTCGAATTCGGCTTGCCGTATGCGAGCGACGCGGCCGTCACGCGCCACGTCGCCGCGTTCCTGAAGCGTCATGCGGAAGGCCCGCTGCCGGACACGCTGCTGCTCAACGGCGGCGTGTTCCGCGCGGGCGCGCTCGCCGGCCGTCTCGCGCAGACGCTCGGTACGTGGCGCGGCGCACCGCTCGACGTGCTGCACAACGCGCATCCGGACGTGGCCGTCGCGCGCGGCGCGGTGGCCTACGGGCTTGCGCGCGCCGGACATGCGCCGCGCATCGGCGGCGGCTCCGCGCGCAGCTATTTCCTCGTGCTCGACGATGGCGCCGAGGGTGCTGTCGCGCGCGGTGTTTGTCTGCTGCCGCGCGGCGCGGAAGAAGGCCGCGAGATCCATCTCGACGATCGCACGTTCGCGCTGCAGCTCGGGCAGCCGGTGCGCTTTCACCTCGTATCGACGGTGGCCGACACGAAGTACCAGCCCGGCGATCTCGTCGATCTCGACGGCGGCGATTTCGTGCGGCTGCCGCCGATCGCGACGGTCGTCGACGCGAAGGCGGGCGGCGACGCGCGCGAAACGCCGGTGAAGCTCACCGCGTCGCTGACCGAGGTCGGCACGCTCGAAATGCATTGCATCGCGACCGACGACGCGGCGCGCCGCTGGCGGCTCGAATTCCAGTTGCGCGGCGATGCGCCGGTGCAAGGTGACGATGTGGCGCTCGCGCGGCATCCGCGGCTCGACCAGGCGATCGAGCTGATCGAGCGCTCGTTCGGCAGCAAGGCCGCGGGCGTGACGCCGAAGGACACGCGCCGGTTGCGCGCGCAACTTGAACAGGTGCTCGGCGCGCGCGAAGACTGGGACGTCGCGCTTGCACGCGAACTGTTCGACGCATTGCTCGCGCGGGCGCGGCGGCGGCGCCGCTCGGCCGATCACGAGCGTGCGTGGCTGAATCTCGCCGGGTATTGCCTGCGTCCGGGTTTCGGTCATCCGCTCGACGCGTGGCGCATCGAGCAGCTGTGGCCGCTGTTCGACGACGGTATTCAGTACGTGACCGATGCACAGGTGTGGTCCGAGTGGTGGACGCTGTGGCGGCGCGTGGCCGGCGGCCTCGACGACGACGCGCAGACGCAGGTGCGCGACGCGATCGCGTTCCTCGAACCGTCCGACGACAAGCGGCGCAAGCTGCCGTTCGATCCGGCCAAGGTCGGTCCGGCCGACATGACGCGGTTGTCCGCGTCGCTCGAACGGCTGCCTGTCGCGCGCAAGGTCGAGCTCGCCGAGCGCTTGATCGCGCAATTGCAGAAGCCGGCCGACCGCGCGTTGTGTGCGTGGGCGCTCGGGCGGATTGGCGCAAGGCGGCCGTTCTATGGCAGCGCGCACAGCGTCGTGCCGGCGGAAATCGTCATCGGCTGGCTCGATGCGCTGTTCGCGCTCGACTGGAAGCAGGTCGAGCCGGCTGCATTCGCGGCTGCACAGATTGCGCGGATGACCGGCGACCGTTCGCGCGATCTGCCGGACGACACGCGCGAGGCCGTCATCAAGCGCCTGTCGGCCGCGAATGCATCGGTGGCGTGGATCGACATGGTTCGTGAAGCGATCGCGTTCGATGAAGCCGATACGGTGCGCGTGTTCGGCGAAACGCTGCCGGCCGGGTTGAAGCTGCTGGGCGATTGAGCGCAGCTTGGGATGCTTCGATCTCGTTCGCAGATCGAAGCATCCGGTCGACGTCGCACCAACCATGGCGCGACGTCGACGCCCGTTTCATTCAGGCGTGCGATACCGACACCGCATCGCGCCGTTTTTCCTCTGATTCGATTTCCACGCCGTCATGCGCCGCCGCCGAACGCCGCGCGAGATGAATCCCCGCGAGCATGCAGCGCACCGACCCGCCGGCCAGTTCGATCGTCGGCACGTCGAGCGGTAGCAGTCGCGCGGAGCGTTCGATCGTCACGCGCTGCTCGCCGGTCAGACAGTCGAACGCGCGCCGCGACAGCGCGAGCACGCGCCCATTCTTCCCCGACAATTCCAGCGTATTGCCCGCGAAATTCGCGATTTGCGATGCATCGAGCGCAATCACCGCGCGCCCCGTTTCGCTCAGGCGTTGCGCGATCTCGCCACGGCGGCGGCTGTCGGCGATCAGGTCGAGGCCGACCATCGCGAACTCGGTCGCGACGCTCATCATCACGTTCGTGTGATAGATCGGCCGCCCGTTCGCATCGGCCGTGTCGAAGCAGATCGGCTCGAAATTGAAGTGCGTGCAGAAGCGTTCGAGCGCGACCGGATCGGCTCGGCGCGAGCGCGCGGTGTACGCGATCCGTGCGACGTGATCGAACACCATCGCGCCGGTGCCTTCCAGGAACACGTCGTCGTATTCGAGGCCCGAGTAGTCGATCACGTCCTGCACGCGGTACTCGGCCTTCAGCATCTCGATCACGTCCGCACGCCGCTCGCGGCGGCGGTTCGAGCTGTGCATCGGATACAGCGCGACATGGCCGCCCGGATGCGTCGAGAACCAGTTGTTCGGGAACACGGAGTCGGGCGTGTCGCGCTCGCCGTGGTCGTCGAACACATGCACGCGCACGCCCGCATCGGCGAGCGTCTGCGCGGCGGCCGTGACTTCGTCGCGCGCGGCGGCCGATACCGACGACGTGTCGTGCGAATCGTCAGCGGCCGTGCGCTGGAACGCGTTGTCGGCCGCGGTCTGCGGGTTCGGCACGAAGCGGTGCGGCCGGATCATCACGACGGCGGACGGCGCCTGGATCGATACGAGATTCATGAAGGGCGGGAGCGAAGGGCAGGAAAACGGGCGGCGTACGGGCCGCCCGTGCATGACGGTCAGCGCGCGAACGCGGCGACGGCTTCGGTCACGAACGCCGCGTGGCCGTGCGCGATCGCGGCCGGGTCGTCGATCAGCGCGAACAGGTTCTTCGGATCGACGGCAGGCGGAATCAATGCGATCTCGACGCCCGCGTTGTGCTGCTGCGCGAGCGCGTACAGGTAGCGCAGCGCCGAGTAATCCTCGAGCGCGAAGCCGACCGAGTCGAACACCGTGACTTCATCCGCGCGTTGGCGGCCGGTCGTCTCGCGCTGCAGCACGCGCCACAGCTCGGTGACGGGGAAATCGGCCGGCATCTGCTGGATCTCGCCCTCGATGCGCGACTGCGGCTCGAATTCGACGAACACGCGGCCCGCGCGCAGCACGCCCGCTTCGAGTTCGGTCTTGCCCGGACAGTCGCCGCCGACCGCGTTCAGGTGCATGCCGGGCTCGATCATGTCGGCCGTGACGATCGTGGCAAACGCCTTGTCGGCGGTGACGGTCGTCACGATGTCGGCGCCGCGCACCGCGTCGGCGGTCGAAGCGGCGCGCACGATGCGCAAGCCGGGGTACGCGGCAAGGTTCCGCACGAGCTTGTCGGTCGCGTGCGAATCGACGTCGAACACGCGAATTTCGTCGATGCCGAGCAGCGTGTGGAATGCGATCGCCTGGAATTCACTTTGCGCGCCGTTGCCGATCAGCGCCATCGAGCGCGCATCGGGCCGCGCGAGCACCTGCGCGGCGAGGACCGACGTGGCGGCCGTGCGCAGCGCGGTGGTCAGCGTGAGTTCGGCGAGCAGCAGCGGGTAGCCGGTATCGACCTCGGCGAGCGCGCCGAACGCCATCACCGTGTGCATGCCGCGCGCCGCATTGACGGGGTGGCCGTTCACGTACTTGAACGCGAACAACGACGCGTTCGCCACAGGCATCAGCTCGATCACGCCGTCGCGCGAGTGGCACGCGACGCGCGGCGACTTGTCGAAATCGGCCCAGTGCAGGTAGTCGGCGCGCAGCGTGTCGACCAGTTCGCGCAGGAACGTCGTGACGCCGGTTTGGGCGATCAGGCGGGCGGTGGCGGGAACGTCGAGGAAGCGAGTCATCGGTCTGTCTCCATATTCGGTGCCGGTACGGGGGGCCGGCGTTCTGGTCGACCGGCCGGGGCTTCGGCGCGAATCCGGGCTTCCTGGAAAGGCAGCGGCGCGGCGGGTCGGCCGGTCGATGGAGTCATTATTTCCGCGAGTCGAGCCAACAAAAAGACGGCAAAAGTGGCAGATTTATCGATAGACTTGGCAAATTGCCAGCCCATTCCGGCAGTTTGATCAATTCAAGCTGGCCGGCATGCGCCGCCTCCGGCACGCTGGCGGCCGGTTCACGCTCAACAGGAAAGCCGTTCATGATCACGCTCGACGACGTCGACCGTCAGCTCATCGCGCTGCTGCGCGACAACGCGCGACTGCCTGTCGTCGCGTTGGCGAAAGAATTGCGCGTGGCGCGCGCGACCGTGCAAAACCGGCTCACGCGGCTCGAGAAGAACGGCGTGATCGTCGGCTATACGGTGCGGCTCAAGCCGGCCGCCGAACGGCACCGGATTCGCGCGCTGATGTCGATCGCGGTGCAGGGCAATCGCGGCGCGGAGGTGGTGAAGGTGCTGCGCGGGCATCCGAACGTCGCGTCGATCCACAGCACGAACGGGCGCTGGGATCTCGTCGCCGAACTGCATGCCGATTCGCTCGAGCACTTCGATCGTGTGCTCGGCGCGATCCGCTTGATCGACGGGATCGCCAATACCGAGACGAGCATCCTGTTGTCGACGCACAAGGCGTGACGCGGGCAGGGCCGCGCCACGTTCCTGCACGCGGTCAGGCGCCGGCCGCCGATTCCGGAAACACCGGCTCGCCGAGCGTCAGCATCAACCGGTTCGCCCACGCGAAAATCGCGATCGCGTGCGACAGGTCGAGAATCTCCTCATGCGTGAGCCCTTCGGCTTCGAGCGCGGCGATGTCGCTTTCGTTGATCGCGTCGGGCCGTTCGGTCAACGCGATCGCATAGCGGACGATCGCGCGTTCGCGCGCCGTCGTGCCGGCCGTCGCCGGATCGTCGAACACCTGCTCGATCGCATCGGTGCGTTTCGCGAGTTGCGCGAAGCGCTGCGCATGCACCGATGCGCAGTACACGCAGCCGTTCACGCGCGACACCGCCGTGCTCGCGAGTTCGCGCTCCGCGCGCGACAGCCCGCCGGGGCCGTACATGATCGCGTTGAACACGCCCGAGCGCTGCCGCAGGATCTCGGGAAGATGGACGAGCAGCAGGTAATAGTCGGACGTTTTCGCTTGCGGATGGCTCGCTTCGAGCACCGCGAGTTGTTCGGGCGTCGCGGCGTCGAGCGAGACCGTGTCGAGCCACGCGCGCCAGCCGAGCGTGTCGGATGTGAAGCCGTGAGTGGCCGTCGTCATGCGGCCTCCTTTGCGGCACGTGCCTGAAGTGCCCGCGCGGCGGCGGCGACACGCAACTGATACGCGACGAACGCGACGAGCTGCGACAGCGCGACGATCGCGGGGGTCGTGAGTCCGGCCGATTTCAGCGCGTCGAGATCGGATGCGCGCGCGTCGACCGGGGCGTGCGTCAGGCGCTTCGCGTGCAACAGGATCGCGCCGAGGCGGCGCGGCAGTGCGTCGAGCGCGTCGGCATCGGCTCGTTCGATGTCGGCAAGCGTGCCGCCTGCGTCGAGCAATCGGGCGCGATAGATGTCGGCCAGCGCGTGTGCATTCGACTGCTGCGCGACATACCGTGCCGCATGCAGCCGCTCGATCAGTGAAAGATCGGGCAGCGCGGGATCGAACAGCGCGGCTTCGCTCAGTCGCGTCGGAAGCAGCACCTTGTCGCGGGCGCGGCGCAGCGCGGCGACGGCGTCGCCTTCCCGCAGGCCGGCTGCCGCGTCGATCATATCCGGCGCGGCGGCCGGCGTGATGGAGTCAGTCATCGGTTCGGTGTTCCTTCATCGTCAAAGTGATCGAGGGCATCGGCGTCGCGCCATTCGTCGCCTTGCAGTTCGGCATTCGCGTAGGCGACGAGCGCGTCGTAGTGGCGGTCGCGATCGGCATCGAACAGTCGGCTCGCAATGCCGCGCGCGAGCCGCTGCGCGCCCGCGCTGATCGCCGGGATATCGCCGGACAGCTTGCCGTGGCTCAGGCTCGCCGCGTGGTTGAAGCAGTGGATGCGCGTGACGGCCGGGCACGCGCCGCGCTCGCGTTCCTGAAACGCGAACGCGGGGCCGAGATCGGGCGACTCGGCGAGCTCGTCGAGCCACAGCGCCGGTTCCGGCCGATAGCGATCCTTCCAGCGCCGCACGTGCGCGCCGAACGACGCGAATTCGTCGCGCGTCGTCCAGTCCGAATGAAAGCCCGTCGCGAAGATCAGGAAATCGACGGTGTAGCGGCCGCGCGGCGTCGTCACGTCGAGGCCGTCCGCATGGTCGGCGAGCGTCTCGATCGGGCTGCCCGCATGGAAATGCGCATGGTCGTGGCGCGAGACGCGCAGCACGCTGTCGCGCGGCGGCGGCGTCTGCGACGTGAGCGCGTAGTGCATGAAACGCCACTTCGTCGCGTCGTCGAGATCGGCGTAGCCGTGCACGAGGCCCGGGCTGCCGATGCCGGTCAGCTTGTTGATGCGCGGAATGTCCGCGCGACGGAAGAACAGGTCGACGCGCGCGGCGCCCGCTTCGAGCGCGGTGCCCGCGTTGTCGAACGCGGATGCGCCCGCGCCGACCACGCCGACACGCTTGCCCGCGAGCGCCGCGAAATCGATGGGCTCGGACGAATGGGCCCAGCGCGAGCGCGGCGCGCGCTGCGCGACGGGCGGCACGTACGGGCCGCCGAGACCGTCGCGGCCGGTCGCGAGCACGACGTGCCGCGCGAGCAGCGTCTGCGCTTCGCCGTTGCCGCGCACGTCGAGCGCGAGCAGCCCGTCGTCGCGCGGGCGCAGCGCGACGAGCGTCGTGTCGTTGCGCACCTGCAGGTCGAGCACGCGCCGATACCAGCGCAGGTAGTCCATCCATTGCGGGCGCGGGATCTTGTACAGCGCGTCCCACGCGTCGCGGCCGTATTGCGCTTCGAACCACGCGCGGAACGTCAGCGCGGGCAGCCCGAGCGCGGGGCCGGCAAGCTGCTTCGGCGAACGCAGCGTCTCCATCCGCGCGAACGTGACCCACGGGCCTTCGTAGCCGGCCGGCGCGCGGTCGATCACGCACTGGTTGTCGATGCCGAGCAGGCGCAGTTCGGCGGACGCCGCGAGCCCGGCCATGCCACCGCCGACGATCGCCACGTCGAGCACGCGCACGCCGTCCGCTTCGCGCGGCGGCACCCACGACGGCGCGGGCAGGTCGAGCCAGCGCAGGTCCTGCGCGAGCCGGGCTTCGAGTGCGTCGAGTTGGGCCGTCATGCGGCCTCCGGGCGCGCGCGGCGGGTGCGTGTCGGGCGAGGCGGGCGCGCGGTGCGGTCGGTGCGCAGCCGGTCGCCGCGCAGCAGCGCGTCGTGCGCGGCGGCGTCGTGAAAGATCACGTCGTCGAGCAGCGTGCGCGTCGTGCGATGCAGCGCGTCGAGCAGCGCATCGACGGCCTCCGTGCGCGCCTTGCCGGCCGGCGTCGCGACGCCGAACGCGAACGGAATGTCGACGTCGAGCGCGCGCGCGACGACACCCTCCACCGGCAGCGCGACGCCGGTGGCCGGATCGACGATGCCGATCCCGATGCCCGCGCGCGCGGCCATCACCGCATTCAGTGACGCATTGGTTTCGATGAACACGCGCGCGTCGACCCGTGCGGCCGCGAATGCGGCATCGATCCGCTGGCGCAGCCGGTGCCGGTTCGCGACCGTCACGATGCGGCGTCGCGCGAGGTCGCGCAGCGCGATACGCGGCTGCGCCGCGAGCGGATCGTCGGCCGGCAATACGGCGACGCAGGGCGTCTGCGCGATCCAGTGCACGTCGAGCCCGGCATGCGCCATCGGCAGCGTGACGACGCCGACATCGGCCGTGCCGGCCAGCACCTCGTGCACGACATGCTCGGCCGATTCGCTGCGCAACTGGTAGTGCGGCGCGTGCGCGTCGTCCGGCAGCGCGGCGAGCGCGGCCGGCACGAGCGTGGCCGCGAGCGACGGCGTGGCCGCGATGCGCACGGGTTCGGCGGTTTCATCGCCGAGCGCGCGGGCCCGCGCCTCGATCGCGCGCAGGCCGACCAGCGAGCGCTCGACTTCCTCGTACAGCAGGAACGCGCGGCGCGTCGGCGTGACGCGCGGGCCGTGCCGGTCGAACAGCGCGTAGCCGAGATCGGCTTCGAGTTCCTGGATCTGCCGCGTGACGGCCGGCTGCGAGCGGCCGAGCAGTTCGCCCGCGCCGGTCACGCTGCCGGCCGACATGACCGCGGAAAAGGCTTCGAGTTGATGCAGCTCCATGACGCGTTCCGATGATGCAATTTGCGCATTGTAGGAGCGTGAGCATGCACGATTCATATAATGATTTTTGCTATCGACAGCGGGAAAACTGCGAAGGGCGCGACCGACGCGGCGGCCGGCCCTGCGCGCATGCGCGCCGGTTGTGCGGGGTGACGAGAACGAAACGCCAATCGAATCAACGCGATGCGATGCATGCCCGCATGTCGGTGGATGCAGCGGGCATTCACGTCGATCGCGAACGTCATCCGCTTCGCGCCGCCTGCGATATCGATATGCACAAAACTTCGTTGGAACGCTATGACCCGGATGGTTACATGCCCTCACTCTTTTCGATTGACTGAAGCTGGGGGACGCATGAACGTTTCGGGGAACGACGCACGCGGCGCATGGCGGCGCGTGCTGGGCACGGTGGCGGCGCTCGCTGCCGCATGGGGTTTGTCGACGGGCGGCGCGCTAGCGGCCGGCGTGTCGGGCGAGCCGGTGGTGATCGGTGTGAGCGGGCCGCTCACGGGCCAGGACGCGCAGTACGGCGAGCAGTGGAAGCGCGGCTTCGATCTCGCGCTCGACGAGATCAACGGCAGCGGCGGCATTCACGGCCGGCCGCTCGCGATCGACTTCCAGGACAGCCGCAGCGATCCGCGCCAGGCGGTGGCGATCGCGCAGAAGTTCGTCGCCGATCCGCGCATCGCGATCGAGCTCGGCGATTTCTCGAGCGCGACGTCGATGGCCGCGTCGCCGATCTATCAGCGCGGGCAACTGATCCAGTTCGGCTTCACGAATTCGCATCCGGATTTCACGAAGGGCGGCGACTATCTGTGGAGCACGGCGCTGAGCCAGGCCGAGGAACAGCCGCTGCTCGCGCGCTACGCGGTGAAGGAACTCGGCTTCAAGCGGATCGCGGTGCTGTACCTGAATACCGACTGGGGGCGCACCAGCAAGGACATCTTCGCGAAGGCGGTGACGGGGCTCGGCGCGCAGGTCGTCGCGGCCGAAGGCTACCAGCCGGCGGAGAAGGATTTCCGTTCGACGCTCGTGCGCATCGGTGAATCGAAGCCCGATTCGATCGTGCTGATCTCCTATTACGCCGACGGCGCGCAGATCGTGCGCCAGGCGCGCACGTCGGGCGTTGCACTGCCGATCGCGGCGGTGGGCTCCGTGTATTCGCCGAAGTTCCTCGAACTGGGCGGCACGGCCGTCGAAGGCGTCTATACGGAGTCGAACTTCTTCCCGGCCGAACCGCGCCCCGAGGTGCAGGCGTTCGTGCAGCGCTATCGCGCGAAATTCCACGCCGATCCCGATTCGTTCGTCGCGCGTGCTTACGATGCGCTGATCCTGTCGGCCGAGGTGCTGCGCCGCTACGGCACGACGCGCCAGGCCGCGCACGACGGCTTCGCGAAAGTGAGCGACGTGCCGAGCGTGATCTTCGGCAAGGTGCGTTTCGATCCGCAGACGCGCCGCGTCGCCGGCGCGCGCACGGTCTATCTGGTCGTGAAGCAGGGGCAGTGGGCGCTGTGGGACGGCGCGAAGCCGCAGCTCGCGGCGCGCTGAACCCGACATGAACCGCCTGCACCTGACGGACGCATCGTGATGGCTTCCTGGCTCGACTACACGCTCAACGGCCTCATCGTCGGCAACATCTACGCGCTGCTCGCAGTCGGGCTCGCGCTGATCTTCGGCGTGTCGCACCTGATCAACTTCGCGCACGGCTCGGTGTACATGGTCGGCGCGTTCATCGGCTGGCTGTGCCTGACGCGCTTCGGGCTGCCGCTGCCCGTCGCGCTCGCGGCGGTCGTGGTCGGCTGCGGCGCGCTCGGCATCGCAATCGAACGGATCGGGCTGCGGCCGCTGCGCCATGCCGCGCGCATCGCGCCGTTGCTCGCGACGATCGGCATCAGCTTCATCCTCGACCAGCTCGCGCAGCTCGCGTTCGGCGCGGACCCGCGCGCGGTGCCGACGCCGCTACCCGACTGGCACGTGCGGATCGCCGGCGCGACGCTCGGCTCGCTCGACTTGCTGATCGCGGGCATCGGCATCGCGGCGGCCGCGCTGCTGTACGGCTTCCTGCGCTTCACGCGCCTCGGCTGGGCCGTGCGCGCGACCGCGCAGGATCGCGACGCGGCGCTGCAGATGGGTGTCGACGTCGATCGCGTGAACCAGACCGTGTTCGCAATTGCGTGCGCGCTCGGCGGCGTGAGCGGGCTGCTGGTCGGCATGTACTACAACAGCATCGATCCGGCGATGGGTTTCCAGGCGACGCTGAAGGGCGTGGTCGCGCTGCTGATCGGCGGCCTCGGCAACGTGCCGGGCGCGATCGCGGGCAGCCTGCTGCTCGGTCTCGTCGAAAGCTACGGCGTCGCGCTGTTCGGCACCAGCTATCGCGACCTGTTCGCGTTCGGGCTGCTGATCGTATTCCTCGTGTGGCGGCCGAACGGCTTGTTCAGCGCGAATCGCGCGCTGCCGCCCGAGCCGATGACGGGTACGTTCCTCGCCGCCGCGAAAGCCGTTCGCGTGCCGCGCCCGCTGCTCGTCGCGCTGATCGCGGCGGCGGCCGTGCTGCCCTGGCTCGGTGCATCACCTTACGTGTTGCAGACGCTCACCAACGCGTGGCTGTACGGGCTGCTCGCGCTGAGCCTCACGCTCGTCGCGGGCACGGTCGGGCAGATCTCGCTCGGCCACGCCGCACTGCTCGTGATCGGCGCGTATGCGTCGGCGCTGCTGTCGTCGGATCTCGGCTGGTCGCCGGCCGTGACGATTCCGTGCGCGGGCGCGATCACCGCCGTGCTCGGCACGCTGCTCGTCTATCCGGCGTTCCGGCTGCGCGGGCACTACGTGTCGATCGCGACGCTCGGCATCGGCGAAGTGGTGAGCCTCGTGATCCTGAACTGGGACGGCCTGACGCGCGGCCCGCTCGGCATCACCGGCATCGCGCCGCTGCCGTGGGCGACGACCGCGCGCGCCGCGTACTGGTTCACGTTCGCGGTGCTCGTCGTGTTCGCGCTCGTGCAGGTGCGGCTGCTGCGTTCGCATCTGGGCCGCACGCTGCGCGCGGTGCGCGAGGACGACGTCGCCGCGCGTGCGCACGGCATCGCGCCGAACCGCTACAAGGCGATCGCGTTCGCGGTCGGCGGCGTCGCGGCCGGCGTGAGCGGCGGCATCGCCGCGCATCTGTACAGCTACATCAATCACCAGACCTTCGATTCGCAGGTGTCGATCCTCGCGCTGACGATGGTGATCCTCGGCGGGCTCGGCAACGTGCTCGGCGGCATCGTCGGCGCGATCGCGCTGATCGGGCTGCCCGAGTTGTTCCGCTGGGCGGCCGATTACCGGATGCTGATCTACGGCCTCGTGCTGCTGCTGCTCGTCCGGTTCCGGCCGCAGGGCCTGCTCGGCACGGTGTGAGGAGGAATGCGATGACCACCACTCGACCCCTGCTCGACGTGCAGGGTTTGACGCGCCGCTTCGACGGCGTGACCGCGCTCGACGGCGCGAGCCTGACGCTGGCCGACGGCGAACTGCTGAGCGTGATCGGCCCGAATGGCGCGGGCAAGTCGACGCTGTTCAACCTGATCGCGGGCGCCGACCGGCCCGACGCCGGCCGCGTGACGTTCGACGGCCGCGACATCACCGGCACCGCGCCGGAACGGCTCGCGGCGCTCGGCATTGCACGCACGTTCCAGCACGGCCGTGTGTTCGGCAACCTGAGCGTGCTCGACAACGTGCTGATCGGCGCGCATGCGCGGCTGCGTGCGGCACGGCCAGGCTGGCCGGCGCTCGGCGCGGCCGCCGAAGTGCTGCGCGCGCTCGTGCGGCCCGCGTCGGTGCGGCGCGAGGAAGCCGAACTGCGCGAAGAAGCGCGCGCGATCGTCGCCGGGTTCGGCGAACGGCTCACGCCGCGCATCGATCATCCGGCGCACAGCCTGTCGTATGCGAACCGGCGGCGCGTGGAGATCGGCCGCGCGCTCGCGCTGCATCCGCGTCTGCTGCTGCTCGACGAGCCGACGGCCGGGATGAACGAGACGGAGACGGCCGAGATGCTGCAACTGATCCAGTCGCTGAAGGCGCGCGGGCTGACGATCCTGTTGATCGAGCACAAGCTCGAACTCGTGATGCGCGTGTCCGACCGCGTGATGGTGCTCGACAACGGCGTGAAGATCGCCGAAGGCGCGCCGCGCGACGTGCGGCACGATCCGCGCGTGATCGAGGCCTATCTCGGCCGCCGCCACGCGGGCGGCGCGGCCACCGAGCATTCCGCGCAGGCGGCCGCATGACCGTGCAATCTTCCGTGCCTGATACGACCATGACCGACGCGCTGCTGAAACTCGAACATCTCGACACGTTCTACGGACCGGTGCAGGTGCACTTCGACGTGAACTTCGAGGTCGGCCGCGGGCAGATCGTCAGCCTGCTCGGCGGTAACGCGAGCGGCAAATCGACGACGATGAAGCTGATTCTCGGGCTGATGCGGCCGAAGCGCGGCGTCGTGCGTTTCGACGGCGACGACGTGACGGCGCTCGCGACGCCGCAGCGCGTGCGGCGCGGGATCGCGGCCGTGCCCGAGGCGCGGCGGCTGTTCGGCGACATGAGCGTGCGCGAGAATTTGCTGATGGGCGCGTACACGCGCGGCGATCGTGCGGCGGTGAGCGAAGACTACGAACGCGTGCTCGACCTGTTTCCGCGTGTGCGCGAACGGCTCGCGCAGCGCGCGGGCACGCTGTCGGGCGGCGAGCAGCAGATGCTTGCGATGGCGCGTGCGCTGATGGCGCGGCCGAAACTGATCTGCATGGACGAGCCGACGATGGGGCTGTCGCCGCTCTACGTCGACAAGGTGCTCGAACTGATCGACGCGATCAACAAGCAGGGCGTGACGGTGTTCATGGTCGAGCAGAACGCGAGCCTCGCGCTGGAGATTGCACACTACGGGTACGTGCTGCAGACGGGGCGCGTCGTGCTCGAAGGGCCCGCGAAAACGCTGCTCGACGATGAGCGCGTGCGCGATGCGTATCTCGGCGGGGAGGCGGTGGCGGTGTAGGCGGCGCAAGCAGGCGCTGCCAGGCGCCGTGAAATGTGGAGTAGATTGGCGTTCTGTTGCGATCGACACCACGGAGAGCACCGCGCCATGTTGACCTATTCAATCCAGAAAGTCGGCTACGACTTCAATCAGCTCGATCAGCAGGGCGCGGCCGACTACGCGTCGTTCGTTCATGCGTTCGATGCGTTCCCTTGGGGGGCGCAGCACGTCGAATGGAACGAGACGCAGGACGGCCCGCTGCCGGCGCTCGTGCTGCAGCATGCCGACGATCAGCGTGAGCTGTGGGTGACTGCGTTGACAGATGCGCATTCGGACGGCTTCCAGCTGAATGCGGTGTCCATGCGGATCAAGAAGGGGCTCTTCGGCATCGGCAAGGGCAAGCTGGAGCAGCACGTCGACACGATCGACGTCAGGAAGCGCGTCGACGTCGATGCGTTGTGCCGGTTGTTCTGCGACCGCCAGTATGACGAACTGGATCAACGGGTGGCGCGGTATGCGCAGCGCAACGCCGACGACGATCGGGACAGCGACGACTGAACGCGTGTCGCCGCGGTGGCGTTCGATCGAGCCGTGCGTGCGCCGGATCTGAGGTTGCTTAAGCGTCGCTTGCAGCGTGCTTCGCCGCCGCACGCGGAAACGTCAACACCACCGCGAACCCGCCCGCATCGGGAAACGAGAACCCCACGCGCCCGCCGTGCGCCTTCATCACTTCCTGCACGATCGCGAGCCCGAGGCCCGACCCTGTGCGCCGCTCGCTGCCGTCCGGCGCGATCCGCACGAACGGTTGCAACGCCGCGTCCCAGTGCTCACGCGGTATCCCGCGCCCGTTGTCGGTGACGGTCAGCGTCACCGCTCGATCCACGTTGCCTTGAGTCGCGACCGCCACGACGATGTCATCCGCATGCCCATGCAGCAGCGCGTTGTGCAGCACGTTCGATAGCGCTTCCTGAAGACTGATCGCATCGCCGTCGATCCACGCATGCGGCGCGTCGCTCGCGAACGCAACGGCCACATCGCGTTCGCCCGCGAGCGGAATCGTGCGGCCCAGGACCTCTTTCGCGAGCGCGACGAGGTCGACCGGTTGCAGCGGCACGGCCTCGGTGCGATGAATCACCATCGCATGATTGAGCAACTGCCCGGTGAGCCGGCCGACGTCCGACGAGGTCGCACGCAGCGCATCGAGCCGCGCCGCGTGACGCGCGGGATCGGATTCGCCGTCGAGCAGCTCGATCTGCGCGTCGAGCCGCGCGAGCGGCGTGCGCATCTGGTGCGCGGCGTCAGCGATGAAGCGCTGCATCGCGTTGATCCGCTCGGCGAGGCGGTGCATCAAGCCATTGATCGACCCGATGATCGCGTCGATCTCGCTCGGCGTATCGACGGCCACGGGCCGCAGGTCGGCCGGGTCACGCGCGGCGATGATCGCGCCGATCTGCGCGAGCGGGCGCAGGCCGCGCCGGATCGCGAGGCCGCTCGCACCGATCGCGAGCACGCTCATCAGCAGGATCAATGTCCACACCTTGAAGCTCATGTCGTTCGTCAGTTGCTGGCGCGCGTTGGTTGTCTGCGCAACCGTCACGAGCGCCCAGCCCGGCGTACTTTCCTCGGGCATGAAGCGCGCGATCGTCGCGGTGCGCACCCGATGCCCCTGGTAAACGGCGTTCGCGAACGCCGGGCCCTGCTTCGCGGCGGCGAGCGTCGCGGGGCTCGCGAGATCGTGGTAGCCGGCAACGACCACGCCGCGCGAATCGACCACCTTGTAGTAGACGAGGTCGTAGCGCGACAGCGTCGACAGCGCGGCCACCGGCGGGTTCAGCGCGAGCACGCCGCCTTGCACGTACAGGTTTTCCGCGACCTGGATCGAGGCGCCGGCGAGCAATTGATCGTATGCACGTTCGGCGGCGACGCCCGCGTAGTAGCGCGCGATCGCCGCGAGCGCGAGCGCGCCGGTCGCGACGACGAGCGCGATGAACAGCAGCGTGCGGCCGAACAGCGTCTTCGGGAACCAGTCAATGCGCGGCAATCTGATACCCCATTCCGCGTGCGGTGCGGATCTCGACCGAGCTGCCCTGCAGCTTCTTGCGCACGCGCGTCACGTATTGCTCGACCGCGTTCGCGGTCGGCTCGTTGCCGAAGCTGAACAACTGGTTCAGCAGTTCTTCCTTCGAGAAGATGCGCTGCGGGCGGCTCGCGAGGATTTCGAGCAGCGCGAATTCCTGGCGGGACAGCGACAGCGGCTGGCTGTCGAGCTCCGCGAGGCGGCTGCTGCGATCGATCACGAGTCCGCCGAGCGTCAGCACGTCGTTCGCGTGGCCGCTGTTGCGGCGCAGCAGCGCCTGCACGCGCGCGTCGAGTTCGCGGTAGTCGAACGGCTTCACGAGGTAGTCGTCGGCGCCGAGGCCGAGGCCGCTCACGCGGTCGTCGATCGCCGAGCGCGCGGTGACGAGCAGCACGGGCGTCGTGCTGCCCGACGCGCGCAGGTGGCGCAGTACCGTGAAGCCGTCCATGCCGGGCAGGTTCGCATCGAGCACGACGAGATCGAAGCGCTCGACGCGCAGCAGCCCGTTCGCGGTCGCGCCGTCGGTTTCGAGATCGACGGCGTGGCCGAGCCGGGCCAGCCGGCTGCGGATCGCCGCGCCGATTTCGGCATCGTCCTCCACGACGAGAATGCGCATGGTGCCGTTTGCAGGTAGGTGAATTAGGGGTTTTCCCGGGGCCGGGATGTCAGCATTTTCTCAGACTCGGCCGATAACCTGTGTCGAGCCGGAAGCAGGATGCAAGGACGGCATTAATACCAGAAATATTCAAGGAGACGGCAACATGCAGCATGTCACGGGCACGACGAACGCGCGCCACGGCGCCACGCCGGCTTGCGCGTGGCCGCCGGCCGTCGGCCGCACGGCGGCACGCGCATGACGACGTCGCCGCGCCGCCGCGCGTTGATCGCAGCCGGGCTCGGCGTGCTGGGCGGGCTCGGGGCGCCGGCGCTGGTGCGCGCGAAGCCGCGCACGGTGCGGATCTCCAAAGGCTATGGCGTGCTGTACCTGCCGTTGCTCGTGATGGAGAAGCAGCGGCTCTTCGAGCGGCACGCGGCGCGTCACGGCGTGCGCGACGTCGCGGTCGAATGGGTGCTGCTCGACGGCGGCAATTCCGTCAACGACGCGATGATGGCCGGCACGCTCGATTTCGCGGGCGCCGGCGCGCCGGGTTTCATCGAGCTGTGGGCGCGGGCGCGCGGCATTCCGAACGTCGAGGTGATCGGCATCAGCGGGCTGTCGACCACGTCGCTGTCGCTGAACGCGAACCGCGCGGGCCTCGCATCGCTGCGCGACTTCACGTCGTCCGACCGGATCGCGGTGCCGGGCATCCGCACGTCGCTGTCGGCGGTCGTGCTGCAGATGGTCGCGAGCCGGCAGCTCGGCCCGACGCATTTCGCGCAGCTCGATTCGATCACCGTGAACCTGCCGCATCCGCAGGCGATGCAGGCGCTGATCCGCCGCGAGAACGGCGTGACCGCGCACTTCACGTCGCCGCCGTTCTCGACGCTCGAATTGCGGCAGCCGGGCATTCATCGCGTGGTGAGCTCGGTCGACGTGCTCGGCCCGATGACGCTCGACGTCGTGTTCGCGCCGAAGCGGCTCGTCGATGCGGAGCCGGCGCTCGCCGTCGCGTTTCTCGGCGCGCTCGACGAAGCGAACCGCCTGATCGCGCAGGACCCGCGTGCGGCGGCGGCGCTCTATGCGGCGTCGTCGGGCGTCGGCGTGTCGCACGACGACGTGATGCGGATGCTCGCCGCGCCCGACACGCGCTTCTCGGTGTTGCCGAACCAGCTGATGGACTACGTCGAATTCCTGTACCTGGCCGGCACGATCAAGGCGAAGCCGCGCGCGTGGCGCGAGATGTTCGCGCCGATGCTCGACGACTACCGGTCGGGTTGAGCTACGCCCGTCGCGATCCGGTTCCGTTCATCGAAACACCTCGCGCCGGCGCGTTCGTCACGCGCGGCGCAGATTCAACCGATTCACCGATTCAACCGATATGCAATCGATTCACCCAAGGAGCCTGAAGTGAACGCTACCGACACCCTGGACCCCGCGTCCGCCGAAGAACAGCGCATCATGTCGAAGATGGCGCGGCGCCTGCTGCCCATCCTCGTCGTGATGTTCCTGATCGCGTTCATCGACCGGCAGAACGTCGGTTTCGCGAAACTGCAGATGGTGCACAGCCTCGGCATGACGGAAGCCGCGTTCGGGCTCGCGTCGTCGCTGTTCTTCATCGGCTACCTGCTGTTCGAGGTGCCGAGCACGCTCGCGCTGCATCGCTACGGCGCGCGCGTGTGGCTTGCACGGATCATGCTGACGTGGGGGCTCATCACGGTGCTGATGGGTTTCACGACGTCGATGCCCGCGTTCTGTTCGCTGCGCTTCGTGCTCGGCATCGCCGAGGCCGGCTTCTATCCGGGTGTGATCTATTACCTGACGCTGTGGTTTCCGCAGAGCTACCGCGCGAAGGTGCTCGGCATCTTCACGCTGGGCAGCGCGCTCGCGAACATGCTCGGCTCGCTGGTCGGCGGCCTGCTGCTGAGCCTGAACGGCGTGTGGGGGCTGGCGGGCTGGCAGTGGGTGTTCGTCGCGACGGGCATTCCGGCCGTGGTCGTCGCGATCGTCGTGTTCCGCGTGCTGCCCGCATCGTTTCGCGAAGCGCGGTTCCTCGACGAGCGCGAGAAGCAGATCGTCGCGGCCGCGCTGGAGCGCGAGAAGCCGGCGCAGGCCGAGCACGGTCAGCCGTGGAAGGCGCTGCTCGATCCGCGCGTGATGCTGTTCGCGGCAACCTACATGCTGATGTCGACGTCGTTGTACGGCGTCACGTACTGGTTGCCGACGATCGTGAAATCGTTCGGCGTGTCGAGCACGATGAACGGGTTCCTGAGCATGCTGCCGTGGGCGCTCGCGGTGGTGCTGCTGGTGTGGCTGCCGTCGAAGCTGCGCCGTGCGAAGAGCATCCTGCGCACGATCGCGATCGTCGCGGCGCTCGGCGCGCTCGGCTTCCTGCTGAGCCTCGTGCTGCCGTCGACGCCGCTGCGCTTCATCGCGCTCGTGCTCGGCGGCGCGTGCATCCCGCTGCTGTATCCGTGCTTCTGGTCGATGCCGCCGCGCTATTTCACCGGCGCGCGGGCGGCCGCGAGCGTCGCGGCGATCAACTCGATCGGCAACCTCGGCGGCTTCTTCAGCCAGAACCTGATGCCGTTCGCGGGCAAGGTGACAGGCACCGCGTTCGGGCCGATGATCGTGCCGATCGTGTGCCTCGCGCTGCTCGGCGTCGGCGCGCTGGTCGCGTGGACGCGCTCGGAGCGGGGGATGGTGGCGGCGCGGGCGTGATGGACGGCCGGGGTTGTGGCCCCGGGATACTTGGATTAGGCCGAACGGCCGACTGCACGCGAAAAAGCGGGTGTGCTACCATGCATTACATATGTAATGCATGGAGTGTGCGATGAAAACCGCGACCATGCCGGCGCTGCGTGTCGATCCGCAATTGCGGGAGGAGGCAGAGTCGGTCCTTGAGGAAAACGAGACGTTGTCTGCGTTCATGGAGTCGGCGCTGCGCGACGGGATCGCGCGTCGCCGTCTGCAACGCGAGTTTGTAACCCGTGGCCTCGCATCACGCGACGAGGCGCGTCGTACCGGTGAATACGTCGATGCCGCCGACGTGCAGGCCGAACTCGAGGGCATGCTGAAGGCTGCGCGTGCAGCGAAGGCGGCTGATTGATCTATCGGGTCCGATATACACGTGCGGCCCGTGAGGATCTGGTACGGATGTATCGATACTTGCTCGAACGTGATGTGGATGCGGCGGCGCGGGCTGTGGACGCGATCGAACAAGGTGTCGCCATGCTCCGCATGTTTCCGTTCACATGCCGCAAGGTCGATCACGGAAATCCATTTTTGCGCGAGCTGATCATGTCCTTCGGCACGTCGGGCTATGTCCTGCTGTTCGAGATTGAAGCAGCCGAGCAAGTTACGATTTTAGCCGTACGACACCAACGGGAAGATGATTACCACTGATACGTGACGATGCGGTGGTTGTCGTTGCCGCGTTGGTCAGCGATTGATTCGCGAATCCCTGTCCCCGCCATGCGCGACCGCGACGGGCGCCGGCGACAGCGGAATCTCGACCTCGACCGTTGTCCCCTCGCCGAGCGTCGTCGCGATCCGCAGCGTGCCGCCGACCAGATACGCACGCTCGCGTAACCCCACCAGCCCGAACGACGCCGACTTGCGCGGCACCGCGGGATCGAATCCCGCGCCGTCGTCGCGTATCGTCAGCGCGATCGCTTCGCCGCCGCACACGAGTTCGACGTCCGCATGCGACGCTGCCGCGTGCCGGGCGACATTCGCGAGCGCTTCCTGCGCGATGCGGAACACGGCCGTCGCATACGGCTCGTCGAGTTGCAGCTCCGGCGGCTCGACGCGCAGCGAACAGGCAATCCCGTGACGATGCCGGAAATCCTCCACGAGCCATTGCATCGCGGCCGCGAAGCCGAGATCGTCGAGCATCAGCGGGCGCAAGTCCGACGCGATGCGGCGGGTCGCGGCCACCGCGCCGCGCGCGAGCGCATGCATCGCCGCGATCTTGCGTGCCAGCGATGCGTCGTCCTGCGGCACGTGGTCGATCAGCCATTCGAGATCGTTCTTCAGCGTCGCTAGCGTCTGCGCCAATTCGTCGTGCAGTTCGCGCGCGATGCGGCGCTGCTCCGCTTCGCGCGCGCTGGCGCTGATCGCGGCGATCTCGCGCAGCTCCTCGCGCGAGGCCTGTAGCGCCCGCTCCGCACGTACGCGCTCCTCGACTTCGCGCCGCAGGTCGCGGTTCGACGCGCTCAGTTGCGCGGTGCGCGCGGCGACGCGCTGTTCGAGCCGTTCGTTCGCATCGTTCAACTGCGCGCTTTTCTGCACGACGAGCAGATGCTGGTAGCGCGCGCCGGCCAGCGCGCGCACCGTCTGCGCATGCAGCCGGCCGTTCTCGAACAGCATCGCGAACAGCACGACGCCCGACGCGACGAGACCATACGCGCGCCCCGCATAGAAGCCGAGATCGAAGCGCCCGTGATTGAGCATCGACGACAGCGCGATGTCGAACAGCCACGCGACGAGCACCGTCATTACCCACAGGTCGAGCACGGAATGGCGGCGCCGCTGCCGCCACATCAGCATCAGCGCGACGAGGTTCAGGCCCCAGACGACCGTGATCGCGTTCGTCATCGTCGAGGTCATCCGGTTGCCGCTCATGATGTGCGGCAGCAGCGCGTGGCCGACGGTCGCGAGCAGCGCGAGCGCGGCCGTCGCGCCGCCGGCGGCCACGAGGCAGAGGACGACCGGAATCGCCGCACGCCGCTGCGGGGCCGGAGCCGGGCGCCCGCGCGACGTCGCGCGCAGCAGTGCGTACGCGGCGACCGACAACGGAAAGCCGCCATGCCAGAACAGGTACAGCCATGCGGTGGTCTGTTCGCCGGCGCCGAGCAGGCCGGTCGGCGTGAACAGCCCGGGGAAGGTCAGCATGTGCGTGCCGGCCATGAACGCCGTGAACAGGTAGCCGCCCGCCAGCACGAGCAGCGGCTTCTCGCGCAGGATCGCGTACTGGCCGAGCAGCAGGCCGGCCGTCACCATGTCGTTGATCACGATCGCCGACTGGTACACGGGAATGAACGCCCAGCCCGGCGTGAGCGGCATGGCCGCGAACGGTGCGAGCGCGGCGAAAATCACGGCCGATACGAGTACCGTCGCGAGCGCGAGCCGCTGCTCGCGCCGGCCCGGCGGCAGCGACGACATGAACAGACGCGACGTGTCCGGATCGTCGTCGTCCGGCGGCGACGTGGGCGGGAAGCGGAAGGCGGCCGTCATGCGTCGTCGTCCCCGAGGTCGAGATCGTGGCGCACCGTGTAGCGGACCAGTGCGGCTTCGTGCGGGAGCCCCATCTTCTCGAGGATGCGCGTCTTGTACGTGCTGACCGTCTTCGCGCTCAGCGCGAGTTCGGACGCGATCCGCGTGACGGTCTGACCCGCGACGATGCGGCGCATCACGTCGAACTCGCGCGCCGACAGCCGTTCGTGCGGCAGCGCCTGAGCCGGCGCGCGCAGCGTGTGAGCGAGGCTTTCGGCCGCGGACGGGCTCACGTAGACGCCGCCTGCCGCCACCTTGCCGACGGCTTCGACGAGTTCGGCCGTCGCACTGTCCTTCGTCAGGTAGCCGGTGGCGCCGGCCTTGAACGCGCGTGCCGCGTACTGGGTTTCCGCGTGCATCGTCAGCACCAGCGTGCGCAGCGACGGCGCCTGGCGCTTGACCAGCCGGATCAGCTCGATGCCGGTCGGCGCGGGCATCGACAGGTCGAGCAGCAGCACGTCGGCGGCCGCGCGCTCGGCCAGCGCGAGCGTGCCCGAGCCGTCGCTCGCCTCGCCGACGATCTCGAAACCGCCGGCCCGCTCCAGGATGTGACGCAGTCCGTCCCGCATGACTGCGTGATCGTCAGCCAGAATTACCCTGATCATCTTCCAGCGATCCTCTTCGGGATGACGCCGCGCGTTGCTGTCCGGGTGTCGCCGCGGCCGTTCTTCTGATCAATATATGCCCCCGATCCCGAAAAAGGTACTCGTTCGCGAAATTTTCGGGAGGGTTGAGTGCGGAATGTGCGCTGAAACGAAATAATTCGCGGGAAAGGGTATGGCGCGGCGCGCATGTGGATCAGGGTATTCCCGGGCGACCGTTGCGGCCGCCGCGAGCCGGTGCGGCCTCGCCGGAACCGCGCCACGAACCGTTCCGATTCGGGACTAAACTGGTGCCCGATGCCACCACTCGAACCAGGAGCCCTGCAATGATCGACCTTGCCGATATCCTGCCGTCCGCACTGCCCGCCGCGGTCGCCTGGGCCGAAGCGGAGGCCGCGCGCGGGCTCGCGCAGGGCGCGCCGCTGACGCCGGCGCAAGCCGACGACGCGCGCACGGTGGGCGTCGCGCAGCCGGACCGGATTCGCGTGATGGCGGTCGACCGCATGCCGTTTCCCGACACGCCGACGTTGGCCGCGATCGCCCGCGACTCCGGGCTGCTGGCGCCCGGGACGATCGGCCTCACGCTCGGTCATGCGGTGTACGTGCTGCGCGGGCACGACACGCGCCGCTTGCTGACCCACGAATTCAGGCATGTCCATCAATACGAGGCTGCCGGCTCGATCGGCGCGTTTCTTGCGCGCTATCTACGGGAGATCGCGACGGTCGGCTATCACGACGCGCCGCTCGAAGCCGACGCGCGGCAGCACGAGTTCGACTGACCCCGCCTGCTGACCTTCGACGCCGGCGCGAGCGCGCGCATGTTGCGATGAACGTATCCAATGCCCTTGCCGGCCCGGTAGTCGCGCACCGGGCCGCACCGTCCGGGAGGGTGCAATGAGCGACACGATCCATGCGTGGATCGGCGCGATCGGCGCGCATCCGCTGCTCGTGCTGGCGATCGTGTTCGTGGCCGCGTGCGCCGAGGCGATCGCGCTGGTCGGCACGATCGTGCCGGCCGGCGCCGTGATGTTCGCGGCCGGCGCGCTGATCGGCGCGGGCGCGCTCGACGCATGGGCGACGATCGGCGTCGCGGCCGTCGGCGCGGTGATCGGCGACGGGATCAGCTACGAACTCGGCCGGCATTACCGCGGGATGATCCGCAACGCGTGGGCGCGCTTCGGCTATGCGAGCGCCTACGCGCGCGGCGAGGAATTCGTGCTGCGTCACGGCATGAAGAGCATCGTGCTCGCGCGCTTTCTCGCGCCGGTGCGGGCGGTCGTGCCGGTCATCGTCGGCTGCGCGACGCTGCCGCGCCGGTCGTTCTATCCAGTCAACGTGATCTCCGCGCTCGTGTGGGCGCCCGTGCACGTCGCGCCCGGCATCCTGTTCGGCGCGTCGGCTGCGCTGGCCGCGGCGATCAGCGTGCGGGTCGCCGCGATCCTGCTGGTCGTGGCCGGGCTGGTCGCGCTCGTGTGGATCGGTGTGCGCGTCGCGCTGCGGCGCGGCTGGCCGTTGCTGCGCCGCGCGCTCGTCCAAACCGTGCATGCATGCGCGCGCCGCTGGCCGCGATTCGGCGCGCGGCTGCACGACGGGATCGCGTACTTGCGCGGGCTGCCCGGCGCGGTGCCCGTGCTCGCGCTGCTGTTCATCGGCTGCGTATGGCTGTTCGCGGGGATCGTGCAGGACGTCGTCGCGAACGATCCGCTGATGCATGTGGACATTGCGCTGTATGCGTTCCTGCAGAACCTGCGCACGCCACCCGGCGACGCCGTGATGAGTGCGCTCGCCGTGCTGCATGGGCACGACACGGGGCTGATCGTCGCGGCCGCGTTCCTCGTGTGGCTGATGATCCATCGCTGCTGGCTGACGGCGGCCTGGTGGCTCGCGACGATCGGTGTCGCCGTTGCGCTCGTGCCGGTGTTCGGCGCGAGCGTGCCCGGCGCGACGCCCGCGAGCCTGCCGCCCGGCGCGCTGCACGTGGCGCTGCCCGACGCCGACGCCGCGTTCGCGATCCTCGCGAGCAGCGGCCTCGGCTGGGCGCTCACGCGCGACCGGCCCGCGCTGTGGCGCATACCGGTCGTGACGGCGGTCGTGCTGTGGATCGTGCTCGGCGGCTTCGCGCGACTGTATGTCGGCGATACCTGGTTGTCGGGTCTGCTGGGCGGATGGAGCCTCGGGCTCGCGTGGTTCGCGCTGCTCGCCGGCGCCTATGCGTACTGGCGTGTGCGCGAGCACGTACAGCCCAGAGGCGCGCTCGTCGCGGTCGTCGTCGTGCTCGCGACGGCCGGTGTATGGACAGTTCCCGCGCAGTGGCAGCTCGATCGCGCGGCGCGTCCGCATGTCGGCGACGTGGTCGCGATGACCGTCGACCAGTGGCTGCGCGGCGGGTGGCAGCGCGTGCCGACGCGGCGCACCGAGATCGGCGGCGACCGCGAGGAATTTCTGCCGCTGCAATGGAGCGCGACGTCGGACACGCTCGACCGTCATCTCGCGCAGGCCGGCTGGCAGCGCGCGACGCCGTGGACGCCGGCCACCGCGCTGCGCTGGCTGTTGCCGCAGGCGGCCGCCGATACGCTGCCCGTGCTGCCGCGCTACACGCATGGCGAAAGCACGCGGCGTGTGTTCGTTCGCGTCGATCCGGCCCACCCGGAAAGCCGCTTCGTGCTGCGGTTGTGGCGCTATCCGTACGTGTTGCAGGATGCGCTCGGCATGCGGCCGCTGTGGTACGGCGCGCTGTATCGCGAGACGCTGCGCCGGCCGGCGCGGCTGATGACGTTCGTGCGCTCGACGACGATCGACGATGCGGTGGCGATCGCGCACGCGCTGGCGGTCGAGCCGACGATCGTGCATCGGCCGGCGGGGATGGCGGCCGCGCCGGACGCGATGCTGCTCGTGTGGATGGTCCAGCCGTGAGGGAGCCCGCGCGCTGTGCGCCCGTTACGCGTGCGACGGCTGCGCGGGAACGACGGACAGGCGCAGGCCGACGGTCTTGAGCACCGCGAGCAGGGTCTTCAGCGTCGGGTTGCCGTTCGGGGACAGCGTGCGATACAGCGATTCGCGGCTGATGCCGGCTTCGGCCGCGACCGCGCCGAGCCCGCCATACGCTTCCGCGACCGTGCGCAGCGCGAGCAGGCCGGCCGCACGGTTGTCGGGATCGTCGAGCGATTCCATCGCGACGCGCAAATAGGCGACCGCGAGCTCGCGGTCGGCGCCGAGTTCGGCGACTTCCGCATCGTGGTGCGATACCGCGCCTTTGAGCTTGTTCATGTTTGCCTCCGTTTCCAGTTCGACCAGTGTTCCCTGGCGCGCCTGATGTCGTCGGGTTGACTCGCCTTGTCGCCGCCGGACAGCAGCAGCACCAACGCGCTGCCGTGCCGGCCGAAGTACACGCGGTAGCCGGCGCCGACGTGGACGCGCAGTTCGATCACACCTTCGCCGACCGGCTCGCAATCGCCGAAGTTGCCGGTCTGCACGCGGCGCAGGCGCTCGCGAATCCGCGCCTGCGCGGGCTTGTCACGGACGGCGTTCAGCCATTCGGTGAAAGGCTCGCGACCGTCGTCGCGCTGATAGCGAAGGAGTTCGAACTTGGCGAGCATTGTAACTTATAAGCTACAAAAGAGGTAGTGGGAACGAAGCGGTTGGCATCGCAATGGTTTAGAGGCCGACACGCATACGGCGTCTTCATGGTCGGGATATCAGGGCGTGGTGCGGGCTTCCCGAACGACGATCATTCTTTCATCCGGGATGGCGCATGACGATTCGGCCAAATGGCCGGCTGTCGATGGCGTGAGGAGAGGAGACGCACCCCGAGACGGGGAGCGTGAGGGAATGAATGATGGGCGGAAAATCCGCCGGCAGACTGTGTAATTACTGCTTCGCCGACGCGGCCGTCGCGATCTTGGGTGGTTGTCGCCCCGGCGGCGCTCCGTTGCAAGCGGACACGACGATCGGACATGCGCTGATCGTCGTGCGTCCTCGTTTCATCGTCATGCCGTCGTGGCGACACGTTCCGCCGCAAACCCCGCCAACGTCCGCAACGCGTCCCGCGCCGAGCGCAAGTAAAACGCCTGCAGATGGAACACATGCCAGCGCGCCGCATGGATTTCCAGCCGGCACGGCACACCGCACGCGTGTGCATGCTCGGCCAGCCGCTGCGCATCGGACAGCAGTACTTCCTGGTCGCCGGCCTGGATCAGTATCGGCGGCAAGCCATGCAGATCGGTGTCGAGCGGCCCGCGCGCCGCGGCGGAGCCCGTGCCGTGATACCAGCGCAGCCCCTGTTCGAGCCAGCCGCGCCGGATCATCGGATCGTCGTGGCGACGCGAGGCCAGCGTCGCGCCGCCGAGCGTCGAGTCGGTCACGGGCGAGATCAGCAGCAGTGCGGCGGCGGTCGGCTCGCCGCGCTCGCGCAGCGCGATGGCGAGCGCCAGCGCCAGCGCGCCGCCGGCCGAGTCGCCGGCAATCACGATCCGGTGCGGCGCGTAACCCTGCGTTCGCATCGCGTCGTAGGCGGCCAGTGCGTCGTCGAGCGCGGCCGGGCTCGGATGCTCGGGCGCGAGCCGGTAATCGGGCACCCACACCGGCAGGCCCGCATCGTTCGCGAGGCGCGTCGTCACGCCGCGATGCGTATGCGGCCCGCCGAGACAAAACGCGCCGCCGTGCAGATAGAGAATCGCGCCACCCGTGTCGCCGCGTTTCGGCGCGACCACTTCGATCGGCACATGCTGCGCCGACGTGCGGTAGCGCAGCGTGCCGCCCGCACCGGGCATCAGCGGCGACAGCAGCGCGACGACGCGGCGCTGCATGCGCGCGCCGAACGGCGGCCCGATCAGCGGCCGGAACGCGACACGCAGGAACCCGCGCAACGAAGCGGCCGTGAAGGCTTCGAATCTGCCGGCGGGCGGCGCGACCACCATGCCGTGCATCGGAGCGGCCGCCCCGGGCAGCGGCTGCGACAAGCGGTACGCGGACATGCCGGTGAAGCGCGTGATCCACCGGTAGGTCAGCGTGAAGCCCGGCCAGTTCGTGCTGTTGTGCCCCGATGCATCGACGTACCAGCTCTTGCAACTGCTCCAGACCGACCCTGCGAGCCTCTGCTGCACGTGCACGTTGAAACACCGGTAGCGGCGCGCGTCGACGTCGATCTCGCGCGCGCCGTCGCGACGCATCGCCTGTATGCAGCGCATCACGTGCGCGATCTGGCTCTCGAGCATGTAGACGATCGAGTTGTGACCGAGGTTGGTGTTCGGGCCGTACAGCATGAAGAAGTTCGGAAAGCCGGGCACGGTGAGCCCGAGATACGCCTGCGCGCCTCGTCGCCACGCATCGTTCAGGTCGAGGCCGCCGCGGCCCGTGATGCGCATCGGCGACAGGAATTCCGTTGCCGCGAACCCCGTGCCGTAGACGATCGCGTCGACGGGATGATGCACGCCGTCGATGGTCTCGATCCCGTCCTCGGTCACGCGCCGGATCGGCTGCGTGACGAGTTCCACATGGTCGCGGCTCATCGCGGCGAGATAGTCGCTCGACAGCAGGATGCGCTTGCAGCCGACCGGATAATCGGGCGTGAGCCGTGCGCGCAACGCGGGGTCCGGCACGTCGCGCGCGAGCAACTTGCGAAACGGCCGGCCGACCGCGACCTTCATCAACCCGTGCAGGCGCGTGAACGCGATCGCACGCGCTTCATAGCGCAGGTAGATCGATGCGCGATGCAGTTTCATCGCCGCCGGCAGCCGACGAAACAGCGCCTTTTCCCACGGGCGATACGCGCGGTCGGGGCGCGGCATCACATAGGCCGGCGAGCGCTGGAATACGGTCAGGCGCCGCACGTCGCCGGCGATCGCCGGAACGAACTGGATCGCCGATGCACCGGTGCCGACCACGGCCACCCGTTTGCCGGCGAGTGCGTAATCGCGATCCCAGTGCGCGGAGTGGAACGCACGGCCGCGAAACGTGTCGATGCCCGGCAGGTTCGGCATGGCGGGGCGGCTCAACTGGCCGGTGCCGCTGACGAGCAGCGCGGCGCTCAGCGTCGTGCCGTCGCGCAGCGTGACGTGCCACAGCGCATCGGCTTCGTCGTAGCGCGCGTGTTCGACTTCGGCGCCGAAGCGCAGATGGCGGGCGAGACCGTACTTGCGCGCGCAGTGTTGCAGGTACGCATGAATCTCGGGCTGCGGCGCGAACACGCGCGACCACGCGGGATTGGGTTCGAACGAGAACGAGTACAAGTGCGAAGGCACGTCGCACGCGGCGCCCGGATAACGGTTGTCGCGCCACACGCCGCCGACGTCGTGCGAGCGTTCGACGATCACGAAATCGCGAATGCCGGCGCGTTGCAGCGCAATTGCCATGCCGATGCCGGCGAAGCCGGCGCCGATGATGATCGCCGCAAGCGGCGTGGTGGAGCCGGCGGAACGGGAGGGATCAGGCGACAGCATGGCGGGTTTCCTCGGGCTGGTCGCCGGCGTGTGCGGCGCGGGTTGCAAGGGTAGGGTCACGATCCGTCGTCCTCCTGACGGTTGCGTCGGCATGCGGCTGCGCCGGCACGCGGCATATGCCGCGCATCAGGTCGACGGCCTTCTCGGCGATCATGATCGTCGGCGCGTTGGTGTTGCCGCCGATGAGCGTCGGCATCACCGATGCATCGACGATGCGCAGCCCTTGCAGGCCATGCACGCGCAGTTGCGGATCGACGACGGCGAGCGCGTCGCGCCCCATCCGGCAGGTGCCGACCGGGTGATAGACGGTGTCGGCGCGCCGCCGCAGCACGTCGCGAATCTCGTCGTCGGTCGTCACGTTCGCGGTGAACAGGTCGCGCGTGGTCCAGCTGGCGAGCGCCGGCGCATCCATCAGGCGACGTGTGAGGCGGAAGCCCGCGACCATGTCGTCGAGATCGCGCGGATCGTCGAAGAACGCGGGATCGATGCGGGGCGCCGCGAGCGGGTCGGCGCCGTTCAGCGTGACCGAGCCGCGGCTGCGCGGCCGCAACAGGCACACGTGGCACGACAGCCCGTGACCGGCATGCAGCTTGCGCGCATGGTCGTCGACGAGCGCGACGACGAAATGTAGCTGGATGTCCGGTGCCGCCAGATCGGCACGCGTTTTCAGGAAACCGCCGCCTTCCGCGAAGTTCGACGTCAGCATCCCGCGCCGTTCGCGGCGAAAGCGGGCGAATTCGCGCAGCATGCGCAGCCCGCCGCGGACGGACACGCCCATCGTGTCGACGCTGCGCGTGCGGTAGCCGAAGATGAAATCCGGATGATCCTGCAGGTTGCTGCCGACGCCCGGCAGATCGGCCTGTACGGCGATGCCGAACTGCTGGAGTTCGCGGCCCGGGCCGACGCCCGACAGCATCAGCAACTGCGGCGTCTGCAGCGCGCCGGCCGCGAGCACGACTTCGCGCCGCGCGCGCAGCGTGCGGATTTCACCGTGCTGCCGCACCTCGACGCCGGTCGCGCGCGTGCCGTCGAACAGGATGCGCAGCACCTGCGCGTGCGTCTCGACCGTCAGGTTGTCGCGGCGGCCGACGTGCGGCAGCAGGTACGCGCGCGCCGCGCTCCATCGTTCGCCGTGCTTCTGCGTGACCTGGTAGATCCCGATGCCTTCCTGTTGCGCGCCGTTGAAATCGTCGGTGAGCGGCAGGCCGGCCTGTTGCGCGGCTTCCAGATAGCGCGCATGAAACGGGTTGCCGGTGCGCAGGTCGCTGACCCACAGCGGGCCGTCGCGGCCGTGCCAGGCATCGTCGAAGCGCTCGTTGTGCTCGCTCAGGCGGAAGTACGGCAGCACGTCGTCGTACGCCCAGCCTTCGTTGCCGAGCGCGGCCCAGCCGTCGTAGTCGACGCGATGACCGCGGATATAGACCATCGCGTTGATCGCCGACGAACCGCCAAGCGCCCTGCCGCGCGGCTGATAGCCGATGCGCCCGCCGAGCCCCGGCTGCGGCACCGTGTCGAACGCCCAGTTGTTCAGGCGGGTCGGCATCATCGCGACCGCGCCGGTCGGCACGTTGACGACCGCGCTGTCGCCGCGGCCGCCGGCCTCGAGCACGCAGACGGTCACGGCCGGGTCCTCGGTCAGCCGGCCCGCGACGACGCAACCGCCCGACCCGCCACCGACCACGATGTAGTCGAAAGTCTTGCTCATGGAATCGTCTCCTTGCTTCGGTGATCGGTGGGTCATGCGACGCGTGTCGGCATGCGGGCGCGGGCGGCGCGCCGACGGGCGAAGTGGGTGAAGTGGGCGGCGGGATCGGTCGGGCGACTCGGTCGCATGGTGTCTCCTCCTGGGGTGATGGCGTCGTTCGGACGACGACTGGATGACGCCGATGGTGCGGGCCGCATGGGAAAACACCAATGCTGGTTGGGGACAATTGTTTTAGTATTTGGGCCAAATCGGCGCTTCGAGGGTTTCTCCGCATGAGCTTCTGGGATTTCACCCGGAGTCCGGCCAGCGCCCGGTTGCTGGTCGATTTCGGCGACGAACGCGGTGTGCCGCATGCCACGCTGCTGGCCGGCACGGGCCTCGCGAGCGCGCAGCTCGACGACCCGAAAGTCGAGGTGACGGCCGCGCAGGAACTGCGGCTGACCGGCAACCTGCTGCGTGCGCTCGGCCGGGCACAGGGCCTCGGGTTCGAGGTCGGCCGGCGTTACCACTTCTCCGCGTACGGCGTGTGGGGCTACGGGCTGATCGCGAGCGCGACCGGGCGCGATGCGCTCGCGCTCGCGATGCGTTTTTTGCCGCTCACGTATGCGTACACCGTCATCACGTACCGCGAGGCGGCTGACACTGGCGTGCTCAGCTTCGGCGCGCCGGAACTCGACGCCGACCTGAGCCGGTTCCTCGTCGAGCGCGACATGACGGCCGCGGCCGTGCTGCTGCACGAAATCGCCAGCGGCGATTTCGCGTTGTCGCGCTTCACGCTGCAGGCCGCGCGTTCGCCGGCGCTCGCGGCGCCGCGCATCGCCGGCATCGAGCCGACGTTCTCGGCGCGGGCGAACAGCCTCGCGTTCGACCGTGCGTTCCTCGACCGGCCGTTGCCGCATGCGAATCCGCTGACGGTGTCGATGTGCGAGCAGATGTGCGGGCAACTCGTCGAAGCACGGCGTGCGCGCGTGGGCACATCGGAGATGGTGCGCCAATACCTGAACGCGACGCCCGGCAGCGCGCCGTTCTCGCTCGACGACATGGCGCGCCTGATGAACACGAGCCCGCGCACGCTCAAGCGGCGATTGCAGGAGGAAGGCACGACGTTTCGCGCGCTGCTCGCGCAGACGCGCGGGGCGATGGCCGAGACGCTGCTCGGCGATGCGCGGCTGTCGCTCGCGGACGTGGCCGAGCGGCTCGGCTTCAGCGATCTGTCCAGTTTCTCGCAAGCGTTCAAGCGCTGGTACGGCGTGCCGCCGGGCGCGTATCGCAGCGCGGCGCGACGATCAGGCGACCCGCAATGAATCGCGGTACGATCGCTCGCTCGCTTGCCCGTCCTGCCTGTCGACATCACATTCACGAGAGACCCCGCATGATCACGATCCGCCCGATGACCGACGACGATTTCGCGCGTTTCTGGCCGACCTACCGCGCCATCGTCGCTGCTCAGGAAACCTATGCATTCGATCCCGAACCGACCCAGGAAGCGGCACGCGCACTGTGGCTCGACGCGCCGCTCTGTACGTGGATCGCGGAGGAGGACGGCGTGGTGCTCGGCTCGTACTTCCTGAAGGCGAACGCCGCCGGGCCCGGCAAGCACGTGAGCAACTGCGGCTACATGGTGAGCGAGGCCGCGCGCGGCCGCGGCGTCGCGCGCCTGATGTGCGAGCACTCGCAGCAGGTGGCGCGCGAGCGCGGTTTCCTCGCGATGCAGTTCAATTCGGTGGTCGCGACGAACGCAGTCGCGGTCGCGCTGTGGCAGAAGCTGGGATTCGAGATCGTCGGCCGGCTGCCGCGCGCATACCGTCACGCGCGGCTCGGCTTCGTCGACTGCTTCGTGATGTTCAAGTGGCTCGGCGACGCGGCGGCCGCCGAAGCCTGAGCAACGCGCCGCTGCGTCAGACGGCGAACGCGCCGTCGAACACGATCCGCTCGTCGAGCGCGAGCGTGCCGCGCGCGAAGATCAGGTCGAGATGGTGGCTGCCGTTTTCGCCGCCGCCGAGCCCGAGATGCAGGCCCGGATGGCGTTCCTCGAACCCCGCGTTGCGGCCGTACAGGCCGCGGATGCCGAGGTTCGTGCCGATGCCGAATTCCTCGATCCGCCGGTGATTCGCGTGCCGGTCGAGATAGGTCGTGAAATCGCGCCGGAAGCCCGCATCGTCGGTGTCGAAATCGACGATCGTGCTGTGCTCGACATGCAGCGTCGCGAGCCGCTCGGCCACCTTGTACTTGATCGCGAACGGCACGGTGCCGAGAAAGGTGCCGCTGAACACGACCGAGCCGTTGAGGTCGGTCACGTGCGTCGCGATCTCGCCGGGCACGACGTCGAGGTTGCCCATGCCGTCCACGCTCGTCCATTTCTGGTCCGGCGCAAGCGAGCCCGTCAGCGTGTTGCCGGCTTCGTCGATGAAGCGGATCTGCGACGCGCGTGCGGCCGCGTCGATCAGCCGGCCATTGCGCGCGGCGATGTCGTCGAGCGATTCGGCGAACGCCTCGTCGAGGTGCGGGCCGTAATCCTTGAATAAAACCGATTTGCTCCAGTGTTCGACGATCGCGGGGCGGATCGCGGCGAGGAATGGCGGCCCGCTCGGCGACGGCGTCGGCAGGCACGACGAGTCGTACAGCAGCACGAACAGGTCGGCGGCGTCGAGCGCGGCGGCGATGTCGGCGGGCGGGGTGCTTTCGAGGCAGAGGGTGGTCGCGTCGAGCGAATCGGGCAGGGCGGAAAAGGCGCGCAACGCGATGTCGCGGTTGCGGGTGTCATGGCCGACCAGCAGTTTTCCCGATTCGCCGCGGGCCAGCTTGTCGCGCAACGCGGGGTGAAAGCCGAGCGCGCGGTGCAGGTTCAGCATGCGTATCTCCGGAAGCGGCGGAAGGGCCGCGGCCCTTCCGCGAGAACGGGTGGCCCGCTCAGACCGGCCAGAGCGCGGTGCCGAACGGCACCACGGCGTCCTCGACCATCATGTCGACGGCCTCGGGGTGCGTGTCTTCCTGCATCCAGTCAAGCAATTCGATCTGCTGGGTTTCCTGCATGTCAATTCTCCTGTGGTGAACATGAGTGATTCAACATGAAAGCGCGGAAAAAACATGACCGCTCCTCGTTCGATATTTTGTGAATGCCGGACGAGTGGCGTCGATATTAGTCTGACGAATTTTCGAATGCAATGCGTTGCAGTGTTTTTAGCCGTGACGTGCTAAACACGAGGCATTCGCGATCCACATATTGGAAAAACAGGATAAAACGAGCGACAGATCGAGCATCATTTTTTATCGGAAGGAATCCGGATAGGCGAAATGAATTCGGTTATTTTTAATTTGAATTCAATTGCCCGGATTGCTGCGTTTTATGTCATTCACGAGAACCACAAGCGCGATCGCCTGGTGCTCGAACCGGTCCGCATGATTCCATGCGTCACGCAGTCAATCAGCATCCGCACGTCATCCAAGCAACGCCTTTCCGATCGTCTTGGTCGGTTCGGAGCGCAGCACCAGCGATGTCGTGACCGCGCCGAAGCGGGCAATCGCGTCGATGAGCGTTTCGAGCTGGCCCGGTGTCGGCACCAGCACCTTCAGCAGAAAGCAGTCCTCGCCGGTCATGCGGTGGACTTCGATGACATGCGGCATCTCGGCGAACGCGCGCAGCGCCGGCTTGATGTGCTCGTGAGTCGTTTTTAGTCGGATGATGGCCATCATGCCCAACCCGAGCGCCGCCGGATCGATGCGTGCGCCGTAGCCGGCGATGATGCCGCGTTCTTCCAGCCGCTTGACGCGCTCCGAGGTGGCGGGTTGCGACAGGCCGATGCGCCTGCCGACTTCCGATAGCGGCGTCCGCGCGTTCTCCTGCAGCGCTTCGAGGATCGCAAGATCCAGGCGATCCAGTGCTTCGTCCGGCATGACGGTCCTCCGGTACCGTTGATTCATCGGCATTTTGTCTCAATAACCGATGACTTGCCATTCCATGCCGACCGGCGCGTGGCCACACTCCGGGTTTCAGTTGATGGAGGGCGTGATGGATCAGGCGATCGTGATCGTGCCGGGTATCGGCAATTCGGGACCGGATCATTGGCAGAGTCATTGGGAGACGGCGTTTCCCGGCGCCGCGCGCATCGCGCCGGCTTCGTGGGAGGCGCCCGACCTCGCCGACTGGACGGCGGCGCTGGACACGGCTGTCGCGAACGCCGGGGCGCCCCCGCTCGTGATTTGTCATTCGCTGGGCTGTTTGTTGTTCGCGCATTGGCGTGCCGGGTCGGCGCGCGCGGTGCGCGGCGCGTTTCTCGTGGCCGTGCCCGATCCGGCAGGGCCGCGTTTTCCGGTTGCCGCCGCCGCGTTCGCGAACCTGCCGGGCGGTCGGTTCGGGCGCGTGCCGGTGCTGGCGATCGCGAGCGCGGACGATCCGTACGATCCGGCGGGGCGAGCGCTCGAATGGGCCACGGAACACGGCGCGACGCCGCTTCTGCTCGGCGCACGCGGCCATCTGAACGCGGCGTCCGGGTTGGGCGGATGGCCCGAAGGGCGCGCGCTGCTTGCGGCGTTTGCGGCCGGACTCGGGCGGTAGTGCGTGCCGGCGCCGGCCGGCATTCCGCGTTTTCCAGCCGTCGCGCGCGTCCCGCCGTGGAGCGGAACCTGGGCGCGACGGCCGGCGGGTGTTTGCCGCCGGCGCGCGCCGGTTTCACGGCTCCAGTATGATCGACCGACGGCGGCGAACGCCCCGGAATCGAACAACGAAGGAGACACCCCGATGCGTGCAGTGCCGCAACCGGAGCGTGCCGGCCGCTCGCGGCCGGACGCCGGCGCAACCGATCCCGGCCGCATGGCCGCGTGGCGGCTCGCGATCTGCCTGTCGCTGGGCAGCGCGATCGCGCTTGGCCTCGCCCGCTTTTCGTATGCGCTGCTGCTGCCGCCGATGAAGGCCGACCTCGGCTGGACGTTCGCGCAGGCCGGCGCGCTGAACACGGCGAACGCGGCCGGTTACCTGATCGGTGCGCTGGCCTTTCCGTTGCTGTCGCGGCGCTGGCGCGCGGGCACGCTGCTCGCGGCCGGCTGTGTGCTGACCGCCGTGCTGATGGCCGCGGGCGGGCTCACGTCGGACATGCACGTGCTGCTCGCGCAGCGGCTCGCAACGGGTGTCGGCAGCGCGCTGATCTTCATCAGTGGCGGCGTGCTGGCCGCGCGGCTCGCGTCCGCGTCGCCGCGCGACGCAGGGCTGCTGCTCGGCCTCTATTACGGCGGCACCGGATGGGGCATCGTCGCGTCGTCGCTGCTCGTGCCGGCGACGCTCGTGCACCGTGTACACGGCTGGCAGCCGGCATGGTTCGCACTCGCGACGGCGTGCGTGCTGTTCTCGGCGGTGGCCGTGTCGGCTGCGCGCCGCATCGAGCATGCGCATGCGGCACCGGCCAGGGAGGCCGACGGCGCGAAACCGGCCGCGACCGCGAGCCCGGCCCGCTTCGCACTCGCGCTGGCCGGCTACGGCCTGTTCGGCGTCGGCTATATCGGCTACATGACGTTCATCGTCGCGCTGCTGCGCGGCGCGGGGATGAGCGGCACGGTGGTCGCCGCGTTCTACGTGATGCTCGGCGTCGCGACCGTCGTGTCGGCGCGGTTGTGGTCGGGGCTGCTCGATCGGATGCGCGGCGGCCAGGCGCTCGCCGTGCTCAACGCGCTGCTCGGCGTCGCGACGCTGATGCCCGCGCTGTTCGTGCATCCGGCTGCCGCGTTCGCATCGGGCTTGCTGTTCGGCGCGACGTTCCTGTCGGCGGTGGCCTCCACGACCGCCTTCGTGCGGCACAACCTGCCGCCCGATGGTTGGGCGAAGGGCATCAGCGCATTCACGACGGTCTTCGCCTTCGGGCAGATCGCGGGGCCGGTCGCGATCGGCTGGGTGTCGGACAGCGCGGGGCTCGCGCGCGGGCTCGTGTATTCGGCGCTGACGCTGTTCGCGGGCGCGGCACTTGCGGTCGGGCAGCGTGCGCTGCGGGCGCCTGCGTAGTCCGCCCGAACGCGCACGCCGCGCCACATGCCGGCATCGTTACCGCACGCACGCGGTGCGCGACACGCGATGAAACGCGCGGCTGAAGTAGATCAGGCTGTCGCCGTCGTCGCGCACGCGAATCGACGTCGCCTCGATGAACATCACCGAATGCGAGCCGACTTCCTTCATCTCGGCGATCGTGCCTTGCAGGCTCGCGAGCGCATCGCGCAGCACCGGCACGTCCTGTTCGCCGCGATCCCACACGGGCAGTTCGAAGCGCTGTTCCATCGGCAGGTCGGTGAGTCCTGCGAAGTGTCGCGCGAGCAACTCGTGCTCGGCCGGCAGCACGTTGATGCAGACCTGGCGATTGCGCTCGAAGGTCGCATGCATCGCGCTCGACCGGTTCAGGCACACGAGCAGCGTCGGCGGCGCGTCGGTGACCGAGCACACGGCGCTCGCGGTGATCCCGCAGCGGCCGTGCGGCCCGGCGGTGGTGATCACGTTGACGGCCGCGCCGAGGTGGGCCATCGCCTGGCGGAAGGCCTTCTGCGCATCGGTCGGTTCGACGCGCGCCGGTCGCTGGATATCGGTCGTGGAAGACATGGGCGCTCCTGATTGGACGAAAGCGGCGAACCGCGCAGCGCTGCAAGGGCAGCGCCGGATCGCCGACGATGACCCAAGCGTACGTCGCGAAAATGCGGCCGACCATTCGCACGATTGGCGATCGGGATGGCGTTCCTGCCGACGCGTCTAAAGGTTCTACCTAGATGCGTGCCGCCGCGTGCGAAAAAAACCGCGGTTGCGCGTTCGTACGGCACGTGCAGGGGTTTGCAGCGGATTTTCGGCTCGTTATGATGTGCCGCACATCCCCAGCGAACGACGCGCGCGATACGCCAGCCACCGGCGTTGCGCGCGGCGCGTGCGACCCCGATACCGATATTCAGCGAGACACCCGCGATGACGTCACCCGCACCGATCGTATACATCGTCGACGACGACAGCGGCATGCGGACGTCGCTCGCGTGGCTGCTCGAATCGGTCGGCATCGCGTCCGAAGGGTTCGCGAACGCCGCCGACTTTCTCGCACGTTTCGACGTGAACCTGCCCGCGTGCCTCGTGCTCGACGTGCGGATGCCGGAGAAAAGCGGCTTCGACGTGCAGGCCGAACTGAATGCGCGCGGCGCGACGCTGCCGGTGATCTTCGTCAGCGGGCACGGCGACATTCCGATGTCGGTGCGCGCGCTGCAGAACGGCGCGATCGATTTCGTCGAGAAGCCGTACAACTCGCAGCAGATGCTCGAGCGCGTGCAGCGTGCGCTGCGGCTCGCGCAGCAGCGGCATGCGGTGAGCCAGCGCCACCGCGAGCTGCGCCAGCGGCTCGATGCGCTGACCGCGCGCGAGAAGGAAGTGCTGCGCGGCGTCGTGGACGGCAAGGGCAGCAAGCAGATCGCGTCCGATCTGTCGATCAGCGTGAAGACCGTCGACGTGCATCGCGCGAGCATCAAGGAGAAGCTCGGCGCGACGTCGATCGCCGCGCTGGTGCGCGACGTGATGGTCGTGTGGGGCGACGACGGAGAGTCGTCGCGCTAGCGGTCGGGGCTGCTTGCGGACGGGCTTGCGCAGGCACGCCACGGCACACGAAGCACGTGAAGCAGGCGAGGCACGCGCCACGCGTGCCCTATACGCCACACGTATTGCGCACGGCACCACACGCCCGATGCGTGCCGCCGTTCAACGCATGTATAGCCCGCCATTGATGTCCCAGCACGCACCGTTCGCGAAATGCGCGTCGCCCGACGCGAGCAGCACGGCCGCATCGGCGACGAAGCCGGCCGATCCGAGCTTGCCGCCCGGCAGGCTCGCGAGCACCTGACGCAGTTTTTCGGGCGCGACGCTTTCGTACACGATCGGCAGATCGAGCGGGCCCGGCGAGATCGCGTTGACGGTCACGCCCTGCGCGGCGAGATCGCGCGCGAACACCTTGGTCAGCGTCAGCGTGCCGCCTTTCGCGGCCGCGTAGTGCGCGCCCGTGGCCGAGCCGCCGTTCTGCCCGGCGAGCGACGCGATGTTGACGATGCGGCCCGCGCCGCGCTGCGCGAAGTACTGGCCGAACACCTGGCAGCCGAACAGCACGCTGCGCAGGTTTACGTCGATCACCTGGTCGAACTGCTCGGCCGTGATTTCCATCGCCGGCACCACCTTCGAGGCCCCCGCGTTGTTGACGAGCACGTCGATCGTGCCCCAGCGCGCGACGAGCGCATCGCGTGCCGCTTCGAAATCGCGTTTCGACGTGACGTCGAGCGGCAGCGCGAGCGCGCGTTCGCCGCTCGGGTCGAGGTCGCGCGCATGCGCGTGAATCGCGTCGGCGGCGATGTCGGCCAGCGCGACGCGATAGCCGGCCGCATGGAAGCGTTCGGCGATGACGGCGCCGAGCCCGCGCGCGGCGCCGGTGACGAGGACGACTCGATCTGACATGGTCTGGAATTCCGTGGTTCGCGGGCGCACGCCGGTGGCAGCGGCGCCCGCATCGTGGTTCATGCGGCGAGTGCCGCCTCGAAGTGTGCCGCGATCGCGCAGACCTGTTCGTCCGCGCCCTTGCGTCCGACGATCTGCAAGCCGGCCTTCAACGGCGAACCGGCGAGCGGCAACGGCAGGCTGAGCGCCGGATGACCGCTCAGGTTGAATGGCCGGATCAGCGACGACATCGCGATCACCGATACGCCGTCGCGTGCCTGCTGCAGCGTGATCGGCAACGCGGGCAGCGTCGGCAGCACCAGCACGTCCGCGTGTTCGAGCGCGGCATCGACCTGCGCGGTGAAGCGTGCGCGCACGGCTTCGGCTTCCTTCAATGCCGCAGGCGCGGTCGTTGCGGCCGCACGCAATCGCGCATCGAGGTCGGCGCCGAGCTTGCCGGTCGCGACCAGATGACCGAACGCGCGCGACGTTTCCGCGTTGATCACGGTGAGCCCCGCCGCGAACGCGGCCGGCATGGCGTCGAGCACGATCGTGTGCGAACGCAGCCCCGATGCGCGAACGGCCGCATCGAGTGCGGCGGCGATCGCCGGATCGGCTTCGACGGTGAGTTGCGCAACCGTGCAGCCTGCCGCGGAAGCCGTCGCCCGCGCACGGTCGAAGCCCGGTGCGATCGCGGCCATCACCGCGACGAGCGTGCGGATTTCGCGGGCGAACGGCCCGACGCAATCGAGCGTGGTATCGGTAGGCGCGACACCGCGGCGCGACACGCGGCCGAACGTCGGTTTCAGCCCGGCCACGCTGCAGCACGCGGCCGGCCCGCGAATCGAGCCGCCGGTATCGGTGCCGAGCGCCGCGTCGACGGTGCCGAGCCCGACGAGCGATGCGGAGCCGCTCGACGAGCCGCCGGGAATGCGCGTGGCATCCTGCGGATTGACGGGCGTGCCCGTGTAGTCGTTGATGCCGGTCATGCCGAACGCGAGTTCGTGCATGTTCGCCTTGCCGGCGATCTGCCAGCCGGCGTCGAGCAGCAGGCGGACCACGTCCGCGTGGTGTTCGGCGGGCGGCGCATCGGCGAGCGCGCGGCTCGCCGCGCGGGTTGGATGGCCCGCGATGTCGATCGTGTCCTTGATCGCGATCGTCGGGCCGGGGCCGCCGAGCGTGAAGGTGTCGATGAAGCCTGTCATGGTCGGTATCGTGCGAAAGCAGCGGAAAACGTCAGGGCCGTGACGCGGCGGCGAGCGGCCACGGGCCGTCGAGCACGCGTTCGGTGCGGAAATGGCGGATCAGCCACGCGGCGCCGTCGGCGGCCGGCGCGAAATCGATCGTGAGCCGCGCGGCGATCAGTTCGGCCGCGCCGTCCGCGTAGCGCGACGCCTGCAGCATGATCCAGCGGCCGCGCGCACTTGCAAGATCGGAGGCGACCTCGATCGACTCCGACGTCAGGAAATGCAGGTTCGCCGAGAAATGCGGATCGGGCGGCAGATAGCGGCCGAGCATCGCGACGATCGCGGCGGTGCCTTCGAGGCGGCCGAACTTCTTCGTGTACTGCGGGCCGATGCCTTCCCATACGGCGTCGGGCGTGAACAGTTCGGCGAGCGACGGGCCGTCGCCCGCATTTTCGGGTACGTCGCACAGCGCCATGTAGCGCGTGATCGTCGCGCGCACCGCGCGCTCGGCGTCGAGCGCCGCGACGCGCCGTGCGAGCGCGTCGATCGCGGCGGGTGACAGCTCGGTCATCGCGCGCCTCACGCCGCGGGCTTCGCGGCCGGCGGCACGGTCAGCGCGCGGCCCACGCGCGCCTCGATCTTGCCGTAGCGCCACAGGTTGTATTCGCCGACGGGCGTCGTGCGGTACAGGTTGCACACGGCGACCGTCGTGTCGAAATCGGCGACGTCGGCCATGATGTAGAAGGTCCACGGCGCGCCGTCGGCCTGGCCGACCACGAGGCGGTCGTCGTCCATCACGCCGAGCACGCGCACGCCGGGCATCGCCTCGACGGCCGCGAGCATCGCGCCGTACGCCTGCCACACTTCACCGATCTGCTCGCGCGGCAGGTCGAAGAAATTCTGCGACACGCCGCAGCAGAACAGCACGCGCAGCGGCAGCGGATTCGAATCGGACATATCGGGTTCTCCAGGGGAATCGGTCGGGTGCATGAACCGGCCGGCGATGCTCCGTCGGGTTCGGCTTCATGCGCGTTCGTCAAAAGCGTCGGTCGACGCGGGTTACAGATAACCGGGAAACGGCGTGACGCCGGTGAACACCGCGCCCGCGCCGTCGAAGTTGCCCTCGGCGAGGAACGCGTGCTGCGTGACGACCATCGCATCGCGCAGCAGCCGCTGCAGCGGATGCGACCGATAGATCGCCGCCGTGCCGCCGAGGCGATACGCGCGTTCGACGACGCTCGCGCCTTCGCGGGCGATCTGCGTGGCCGCGAGCCGCAGCAGGCTGACCTGATCGGGCGTGACCGGATTGCCGGCGAGGATCGATTGCCAGACCGTGTCGGTCGCGTCGTAGAAGAACGCGCGTGCCGAGCGCAGTTGCGCTTCGGCCTTCGCGAGCTCGATGCGGAAATACGCGCGATCGGCGAGGCGCGGCGCGCCGGTCGTCGTCTGGCGGCCGCCCGACATGCGGTTCACGACGTCGAGTGCCGCACGTGCGAGGCCGAGGTTGACGACGGCCAGCACCTGCGCCGCATACGCGACGGTCGGGTAGCGGTACAGCGGCTCGTCGACGGTCGGTTCGCCGCCGCGCACGAAGGTCCACGCCTCCGGCACGAAGCGGTCGTTCACGCGCAAATCGTGGCTGCCGGTGCCCTGCATGCCGACCACGCTCCAGTTCTCGACGATCTCGACGTCGGCGGCGCGGAACACGGCCGTGCGCGGCTTGTTCGGCGCGGCGTCCTGCGCGCCCGGCACGGCGATGCCGACGCCGAGCCAGTCGGCGCCCTTGCAGCCGCTCGCGAATTTCCACGTGCCGTTCACCCGCCAGCCGCCCGGCGCGTCCTGCGCGGGCTGCACCGGGAACAGGCCGCCCGCGAACACCTGGTCGGGGCCGCTCGCGTACAGCTCGGCCTGCGTGTCGAGCGGCAGCGCGGCGAGGTAGACGTTCGCGGAGCCGAAGCTCGCGACCCACGCGGCCGAGCCGTCGGCGGTCGCGATCCGTTCGATCATGTCGAGGAACGCGGTCGGCGCGAGCGCATCGCCGCCGAAGCGGCGCGGCGTGCCCGCGCGATAGATGCCGGCCTGCTTGAACAGCGCGATCACGTCGCGCGGCACGTGCGACAGCCGGTCGAATTCCTCGCGGCGCGCGGCGACGGTTTCGATCACCGCGTCGAGCGGCGACAACGGCGCGGCCGCGGGACGCGCCGCGGGCGGCGAGGTCGGCGCGGATTCGATGGCGAGAGCGGCTTGCGGCATGAAAGTCTCCTGGGGATGGGGGCGATTCCGGTGTCGGTTGCGGGGGGCAAGACGATGTAACCAGTCTAGAAACGCCGAAAACACGCAGCAATTGGTGCGTTGGGCCGCGCGACTGGTGACGCTCCGTGCCGGCCTAAAGAAATCTTCAGATGCGATCGGCGCGTGCCGGTGCTATGTTGGGTTTCCGGCCGCGCGATGCCGCGCGCCTTCCTCCGAATCCGATCATGAGTTTTCCCGACGAAGACGATTTCCACCGGCTGCTCGACGCGCTGACCACGTGCGTGCTGCTGCATGACGCGCACACCCGGGCGATCGTGTGGGCGAATCGCGCCGCGTGCATCGCGCTCGGCTTTTCCGTCGAGGAATTGCTGCCGCTGAAGGCGCCGGACATGACGCGTCCCGAGCCGAAGTACCAGCGCGAGATCGCGGTGAGCGCCTGGGATCGTGCGCGCGTCGACGGGCCGCAGGTGTACGAATGGTGCTATCGATCGCGCACGGGCGTCGACATGCTGTCCGAGGCCACCGCGACCTACGTGCCGCTGCGCGGGCGCGACGTCGTGATGGTGCAGTTCCGCGACATCAGCGCGGAAGAGGCGGTCCGCCAGCAGTTGCGCCGCTATGAGGCGCGGCTGCGCGAGTTCATGCAGGATCTCGACGAAGGCATCGCGGTCGTGACGCCGCGCGGCGGCGTGCAGTTCATCAGCGAGTCGGGCCGCCGCGTGCTCGGGCTCGCGCCCGACGAACCGCTCGGCGAGGTGCTCGACTACTGCTCCGCGGCCGATCGCGATCGGCTCATTGCGCAGTTGCGCGATGCGCCGTCCGCATGCCCGTCCGCGCCGCAGCGCTACCGGATCGTGCGGCGCGACGGCTCGGCATGCTGGCTGCGCATCCTGTGCCGGCAGGTCGAGATCGAAGGCGATCTCGACGGGCTGCTCGTGCAATTCCGCGACGTGAGCGACGAAGTCGCGATCGAGGAGGCCCGGCGTGCGGAGGCGCGGATGCTCGAATACGCGGGCCGCTACAACGCGATGGGCGAGATGGCGACCGTGATCGCGCACGAGTTGAGCCAGCCGCTCGCCGCGGTGCGCAATTTCATCGAAGGCGCGGTGCGGCGGCTGAACGGCAACGGCGCCGTCGACGACGCGATCTGGGGGCTGCGCAGCGCGGACCGGCAGGCCGAGCATGCGGCGCTGATCATCAAGAGCGTGCGCGAATTCATCGTGAAGCGCGAGCCGGTCGTCGCGCGCGCCGACCTGCGCGACATCCTCGCGGACGTCGCGTACTTCATCGAGCTGCGCGCGAAGGAGGCCGGCGTGACGGTCGCGATCGTGCAGGCCGACGCGCCGCTGCCGATCCGCTGCGAACGCGTGCTGATCGGGCAGGTGATCCTGAATCTCGCGTTCAATGCGATCGAGGCATTCGCCGGCTGCGAGCGCCTGCCGCGCACGCTGACGCTCGGCACCGCGAACGTGGCCGGCCATGCGGAGTTGCGTGCGCTCGACAATGGCCCGGGGATCGAGGCGGGCGCGCACGACCGGCTGTTCGACGGCTTTTCGTCGTCGAAGGCCGGCGGCAACGGGATCGGGTTGTCGCTGTGCAAGAGCATCGTCACGCGCCACGGCGGGCGGATCGCCGCGACGCCGGCCGCGGGCGGCGGGCTCGACTGCCGCGTGACGCTGCCGCTCGCCGACGGTTGAGCGCAACCGCGTCGGCGCGTCATGGCGGGGCAGCGACGCGCGGCGCATGGTCAGCGCCCCAGCGCCCGCGCGGTCTGGCCGCCGATGCCGAAATCCGTGTTCGGAATGTCCTTGATGATTACGCGCGTGGCTTGCAGCGGCGCGTCGAGCACGTTCGCGCCCGCGTCGGACAGCGCGGCGATCAGCGCGCGCTTCTGTTCATCGGTGCGGCCGGCGATCAGGATCGCGACGATCACCGGCAGCGACGGCGGCGCGCCGTCCGCGGCGCTGCGGCCGCCGAGGCCGATATGCGTCGCGGGCAGTTCGGTGAGCAGCACGCGCACCGAATCGATCGATGCGCCGATCGCGTCGACGGTCGCGTGGCTGAGCCGGGCGATCAGCTCGGCCTTGCGCGCGTCGTCGTGGCCGGCCGGCAGGAAAACTTCGAGTGTGGGCATGGTCGTCCGGAAAGGTGAAGGTGACCGGCTCACCTTTGCGCTGGCGATCGCGAGCCGGCAGCCGCTCACAGGTGAAGGTGGCTGGCTCACCATTGCGTTGGCGACGGTGAACCGGCCACGGCTTACAGCAGGAAGCCGATCGCGCTGAGCGCTTCGGTCGAGTCGATCAGGCGCACGACTTTTTCGGCAATGCGTATCTCGCCGTCGGCATCGACGTGCAGCTTGTGCGTGACGTCGGCCGCGAACAGCGTCGCGACGCCGCGCTTGTACGCGACCACGACCTGCGCCGATTTCAGCTCGACGGTATCGGCGCCGCTGCTCTCCAGCGTGAAACGCGACACGGTGCGCACCGTGCGTGCAGCGTCGGTGGCCGACGCCGAATAGCCGGACACCATCCGCTGCACGCGCTTCTCGCGCATGTCCTGGTCGTCGAACACGTAGTTCAGCGTCGCCGCGAAATCGGTCGTGTCCGGATCGATCGGCACCACGTAGTGGCCGGCCGGGGCCCACAGGTCGAGCCACGCGCGATAGTCGCGGCGGTCGAGCATCTCGGCTTCGCGCCACACGAATTCGACCGCGCGGGCGAAGGTCTGCTCGGAAAAGAGGGCGTTGCGGTCGTCCATCACTGTTGCTCCATCATCTTGCGCCATTGCTGGTAGGCCTCGCGCATGCCGGTTTCGTCGGTCGCATGCGCGGTCTTTTCGCCGTTCGCGGCGGTCGTCTCGCGGTTCAGCCCGCGATTCACGAGGATCGGCACGTCGGGGCCCGCGTGCGCGCCGCGCTGCACGCGCTCCCAGGCTTCCGCGTCGTCGGGGCTGCCGAAGCCGAACGGGCCCTGGAAGTGCTCGTGGATGCGCAGCCGCTCGCGGTTCGCTTCGTCGGGGCCGCCGTCCATCGCGAGCGCGACGTGGCGGATCTCGGTTTCGTTCGCGGAGATCGGCCGCAGCACGCGGAAGAACGCCATCGACAGCGCGAGGTTCGGGAACAGGTTCAGGTTGAAGCCGACGCCCATCAGCGAGCGCACGATGCGGCGCACTTCGTCCGGCGCATGGCGCTCGGCGAGCTTCGCCGCGAGCGGCGCGAAGCGTTCGGGCAGCGGTGCGCCGTCGTCCTCGTCGAGATCGATCAGCTCCGGCATCAGCACCGCAAGGCTGTGGCCGTTGCCGAGCCCGCGGCAGAACGCATGCTCGCTCGTCATGAAGCTCGTGATCGCGGCGGCCGTCTCGTCGTCGATCGACTTCATCCACGACTTGTGCACGACCGGGAAGTGGTAGAGGTCGGTGGTGTTCTCGAGCTGGATCTTCCAGTTGCCCTTGAACTTGAACTTGTGTTCGCCGTTCGCCTTGATCGGGTAGCCGGCGCCCTGTTTCATGAACAGGTCGATCCACGGCTTCGCGCCGCCGAGGAAATCTTCCAGCGGCTCGATCGCGTCGTTGAAGCTCGCGAAGATCAGCCCCTGGTACACGCCGACGCGCAGCTTCACGAGCGGCAGGTCGCCTTTGTCGCACACGCCTTCGTAGCCGTCGCCGTACGGCAGCGCGCGCAACGTGCCGTCGAGCGCATACGACCAGCTGTGATACGGGCACGTGAAGCCCTTCGCGTTGCCCTTGTGCGCTTCGCACACGGTCGCGCCGCGATGGCGGCAGCGGTTCTGCAGCACGTTGATCTCGCCGGTCTTGTCGCGCACGACGATCACCGGCTGGCGGCCGATCGTCGTCGTGACGAAGTCGCCCGGGTTCGGCAGTTCGCTGTCGTGCGCGACCCAGATCCAGGTGCGGTAGAAAATGCGGTCGAGCTCGGCTTCGAACAGCGCGGGGTCGTGATACATCGCGGGCGCGATGCGGTCGGGCTGCGCGAGGCCATGCAACGCGCGGGTGTCGATCGTCTGGTAGGCAATGTCGCTCATCGTCGTCGTGGGGAAAGAGTCGCGAAAATCGGGCCGCGCTGGGCGCAGCGTCCGGAGACCAGTCTCGTCTTCTGCTACATATTGGTCAAATTGATCTAAAATTGATGATCAAATAAATGCGGCAAATGATGGAGGTCACGATGACATCGGTCGATCATCTCGATCTGAACCTGTTGCGCGTATTCCAGGCGATCGTCGAGGAACGCAGCCTGACGAAGGCCGGCGAGCGGCTCGCGCTGTCGCAGCCGGCCGTGAGCTATTCGCTCGGCCGGCTGCGCACGCTGTTCGACGATCCGCTGTTCGTGCGGACGCGCTCGGGCATGCAGCCGACGCCCGTCGCGCTCGAACTCGCGGGCATCGTCGGCAAGGCGCTCGACATGGTGCGCGTGGCGCTGCGCTACGCGGAGCGCTTCGATCCGGCCACCAGCGCGCGCACGTTCCGGGTGTCGCTGTCGGATGCGGGCGAGATGGCGTACCTGCCGGCGATCTGCCAGGCGCTGCGCGAGCGTGCGCCGCGCGTGACGTTGAGCGTGCAGCCGCTGCCGGTGGAGGAGATCGAGGAAGCGCTGCGCGCGAGCCGGCTCGATTTCGCGATCGGCAACCTGCCGGAGCTGATGCCGCGCACGCGCCACCAGGTGCTGTTCGAGGAAACCTACGTGTGCATGACGGGGCGCCGGCGCGGGCTGCCGACGGCCGCTGTGCTGAGTCTCGAGCAGTTCGTGCGCGCCGCGCACGTCAACGTGAAATCGGTCGAGCACAGCCACCACGCGCTCGACGACGCGTTGCGCGCGCAGGGCGTGGGCCGCAACATCGCGCTCGAGGTGCCGCACTTCGTCGCGCTGCCGAGCGTGCTGTCGGTCACCGATCTGTATGCGACGCTGCCGAGGCGGCTCGCGCAGATCCTGAACCGCGACAACGCATTCCGCCTGTATGAACTGCCGGTCACGCTGCCGCCCGCGCCGGTGACGATGCACTGGCACGAGCACTTCCACGAGGACGAGGGCAACGCGTGGATGCGCGCGCTGCTCGCGGAGATCGTCGAGCGTTTCGACGAATGACGATCGGGCGGTGCGCGATGGCGCGCCGTGCGTGTCGCCGGCGATGGTCGGCATCGGCCTTCAGTGCGCCGGTGCATCGGTGCCTCGGTGCCTCGATCAAGCGCTAGATCGGCGCCGCAGCATGGCGGGGCGCTCGGCGCATCAGAGATCGAGCACGAGCACCGCCGAGCGCGCACGCGACACGCAGCAGCAGATCACCGTATTGCTCGCGCGCTCGGCCTTGCTCAGGCAGTGGTCGCGGTGATCGGGCTCGCCGTCGAGCACCGGCACCATGCAGGTGCCGCATACGCCTTCGCCGCATGACGTATCGACCTCGATGCCGATCTGCGCGAGTGCGTCGACGATCGACGTATCGGGGGCGACGCGCACCGACTGGCCGCTGCGTTGCAGGCGCACTTCGAAGCCTTCCGCCGGAGCGGCATGCGCGGCGGTGACGGTCTCGGACGGTTCCGCCGCGAAGCGTTCGAGATGAATCGCGTCTTCCGGGATGCGCCGGGCCGCGGCCGCGACGACGGCATCCATGAACGGCCCGGGACCGCACGTGTAGACATGCGCTGTCGGGTCGATCGACTCGACGCAGCGGCCCAGTTCGGCCGCGAGCGCATCGGGCTCGACGCCGTAATGGAACGTCACGTGCGATGCGAACGGTTCGACCGACAATGCGTCTACGAACGCGGCATGCGCGCGGCTGCGTGCGAAGTAATGCAACCGGTAGCGCGCGCCGCGCTTGTGCAGCGCATACGCCATCGACAGCAGCGGCGTGATGCCGATACCGGCCGCGACCAGCACGTGCTCGCTCGCGTCATCGGTCAGACGAAACAGGTTGCGCGGTGTGCCGATCGACAACTCGGCGCCGACGCTCACGTCGTCGTGCAGCGAACGCGAGCCGCCGCGCGACTGCGCTTCCTTCTTCACCGCGAACAGATAGCTGCCGCGCTCGTCGGGGTTGCCGCATAGCGAGTACTGCCGCGTGACGCCGGATGGCGCGGTGACGTCGATATGGGCGCCCGGTTCGTACGCGTCGAACGGCTGGCCGTCGACGCGCGAGACCCGGAAACAGCGGATGTCCTGCGCCGCGTCGATCAGCGCGTCGATCCGGACCTGGTGGCGGTTCGCTTGCATGGGAAATTCCGTGGGGTAGAGGAAAGCGGCGCGGCAGAGCCCCGCGCCGTCATGCGATCGAGAATAGGGACGCGCATCACATAAATCAAATCGATTAAAAAGCGATGCTGGAATAAGCGGGATGGATGATGGTGGCGTGCCGATTGTCGCCGGTCAGCGTGGCGGCGATCGCGCGGCCGGTGCGCCGACCACGCGATCGGTGAACCGCGCGACTTCAGCGCGCGGCAATGGCGTTGCCGCCGTCGACGGCCGCGTCAGCCGAAGCCGATGCCGCCGCATGACCGCGTTCGCGCTCGAGGCTGCGGCGATAGTGGCGGCAGCCGGCGGCGAGCAGCAGCGCGGCGAGCGTGGCCGCCGCGACGTTGACGATCGACATCGAATGGCCGACCGCGGCCGGCGCGCCGAACACGCGATCGGTGAACAGCGCGACGACGGTCGTGCCGATCCCGAGCGCGATCAGGTTCGACACGAGCAGGAACAGCGCGGAGATCTGCGCGCGCATCTGGTTCGGCGCGAGCGTCTGCATCGCGGCGGTCGACGTCGGCATCGGGAACGACGCGAAGAACATCGCGACGACCAGCATCGCGAGCGACGCCGGCAGGCTGTCGAGCTGCGTGAACAGCGTCGCGGGGATTACCATGCACGCGGCGCCGATCGCGCCGGCACGCATCGGTGCATCGCTACGGCCGCGCCGCAGCAGCCAGTCGTTGAGCCAGCCGCCGCAGAACACGCCGGCCGTGTTCGCGACCAGCAGCACGATGCCGAGCGTGTAGCCGGCTTCGACGGCCGTCATCCCGAAGCGGCGGATATAGAACGCGGGCGTCCAGCTCAGCAGGCAGTACAGCGCCATCGCGTAGAACGAGAAACCGAGGTAATGGCACGCGAAGGTCGCGCGGTGCGTGCCGACGAAGCGCAGCGAATCTCGCATCGACACGCGCCGCACGGCGCCCGAGCGGTCCTGCGCGAGCCCCTTGCGCTGCGGGTCGCGCACGGTCGCGGCGAACAGCAGCGCGACGAGGATGCCCGGCAGCCCCACGATCAGGAACGTGACCTGCCACGCATGCACCTGTCCGACCACCGGCAGCGTGAATGCGCTCGCATGCTTGAGCAGCGCGATCACGTAGCCGCCGATCAGGAACGCGATGCCGCCGCCGATGAACGAGCCGAGCGAATACACGGCGACCGCGCGCCCGAGCTTCTCCTTCGGGAAGTAGTCGGCGAGCATCGAATACGCGCCGGGCGACAGCGCGGCCTCGCCGACGCCGACCCCCATCCGCGCGACGAACATGTGCACGAAGTGCTGGCTCATCCCGCACGCGGCGGTCGCGACGCTCCACAGCGCGATGCCGAGCGAGATGATGCGCGGGCGCGCATAGCGGTCGGCGAGATACGCGACGGGCAGCCCCATCACCGCGTAGAACAGCGAAAACGCGAAGCCGTTGAGCAGGCTGAACTGCGTGTCGGACAGATGCAGGTCGCGCTTGATCGGTTCGATCATCAGCACGAGGACTTGCCGGTCGACGAACGAGAAGATGTACGCGAGCATGCAGATGACGACGACATACCATTCGTACGTATAGCGCTTGCCGTCGGCAGCGCGGGCCGTGGATGCGGACATGCGGGTTCTCCAGGAGCGGGCGGTGGAAAAGCGCGGCATCGGCCTGGCGGGCCGGGCGCCGTCGCGGCGCGAAAGCGTGCGGATGACACGATCGGAAACGCAGCGTAGTCGGCCAAATTCGGCGGCCATAGCCGGAGTGACAGCCGCGCCACACGGACATTTACCGACCCGGATAAAGAAAACACCGAGACCGTGCGCGCGGGCCGCCGCGCAGCGCGCGTGCGGCGGGGCCCGCATGCCTCATGCGGCACATCTATAAGCGTTATAGAGCGCATTGCGTCGACGTCCGAAATTGTCGTTCCTAGACTCGGCCCGGTTTTGATCGGCAGCGTTCGCCTCTGGAAGCGAACGCGCTTCACATCAAGCGGCGCGATGCCGACAGGCGCCGCAACTTCTACGGGACGACGCAGATGAACCATCCGAACGGGCGAGCCCTCCGGCTTGCCGTACCGCTTGCCGCGCTGTTGGCGTGCATGACGCTGCCGGCCGCCGCGCAATCGAGCGTGACGCTCTACGGCCGCATCGACACCGCGATCGAATACGCGAACGCCGGGCCGAACCACGTGACGCGCATGGGCAGCGGCAACCTGTGGGCGTCGCAATGGGGGCTGAAGGGCGTCGAGGATCTCGGCGGCGGCTATGCGACGATCTTCAAGCTCGAGGACGGTTTCAACGCGGCGAGCGGCGCGCTGTCGAACAGCAGCGCGCTGTTCGGCCGCGAAGCGTGGGTCGGCATCACGGGGCCGTTCGGCGGCGTGCAGTTCGGCGAGCTCTACACGATCCTGCATACGACGCTCGTCACGTACAGCCTGCCCGGGCTCGGCGCGGGGCTCGCCTGGGGCAATGCGACCAACAACTTCGTCGGGCCCGCGTTCCTGCGCGTACGCAACTCGATGCGCTACACGTCGCCGCGCTACGCGGGCTTCCTGCTGCGCGCGATGGCCGCGCGCGGCACCAACGGCGCGGCCGGGCAGCCGGCGACGCTCGGCGATACGTACGGCGCCGGCCTCAACTACGTGCGTGGAGGGCTGTCGGTCGACGTCGACTACATGCAGCAGAAGTTCAGTCCGGTTGCGGCGCCCACGCTCGGCGCCACGAGCGCGGCCGCGAACGGCAACTACACGCTCGGCGCGATTTCGTACGACTTCAACGTCGTGAAGGTGGCCGCGCTGTACCTGCGCCATCGCGGCGGCCCCGATGTCGCGACCGCGATCGACAGCCAGAGCGCGTATCCGCACAGCGACATCATGGAGCTCAGCGCGACGGTGCCGATCGGGCGTGCGTCGCTGCTGCTGAGCGTCGGCCATTACCGGAAGGTGGCCGACAGCGACGGCAATGCCGATTCGTACGGCATTCGTTTCGACTATCCGCTGTCGAAGCGCACGGTGCTGTACACGGGCGCCGCGATGGTACGCAACGGCGCGCATGCCCGCTTCGTCGTCAACGGCGCGGCCGGCGGCGGCGTCGCCGTGGCCAAGCCGGGCGCGACCGCGAGTTCGCTCGTCGCGGGCATCCTCACGTCGTTCTGAGCGTCTCGGCGGGCCCGTGCTCGTGTCCGCTCGCGCCGCTACGCGCAGGCGGGCGGCTGCGGCGCGAGCCATGCGTCGAACGGCGCCTGCTCGCCGATATTGAACAGTTCGAGCAGCAGCGCGCGCAGCCAGCAATGACCCGGGTCCGCATCGAAGCGGCGGTGCCAGTACGCGTTGACGGCCCATTCGCCGGCGCCGGCGATCTCGTACAGCACGCACGGCTGGCGTGCCGCGAACGTGATCGCGATCGTCTCCGGCAGGATCAGCGCGTAGTCGCCGTCCTGCAGCAACGCCGGCACCACCAGAAAATCCGGCAGCGCCGCGCGCACTCGCGGCATCAGTTCGTGTCGTTCGAGCAGTTGCATCGACTGCGGATGCGACGTGACGGCGACGAAGCGCAGCGTGTCGGGCGCCGCGCCGTCGAGCACGAAATCGTCGGGCAGCCCGACGCGCTGCGCGGTGCGGCGCGGCATCAGCAGCACGCAGCGCTCGTGCAGCAGCGCGGTGCGCTGGAAGTGGCTCGACGCATCGGCGAAATGCCCGAGCGCGAAGTCGATGCGCCCCGATTCGAGCGCGACGTTGAGCTGGCATTCGTCGACGTGCAGCGTCTCGATCACGGCGCCCGGCGCGCGCCGGTCGAACGCGGCGAGCAGCGTCGGCAGGAACGCGCTCGCCGCGAAATCGCTCATGTGCAGGCGGAACACGCGCTGCGTGCTGTCGGGCGCGAAGCGCGAGCCTTCGTCGAGCACGTCCTGCAGGATCGCGAGTGCCTTGTCGACCGAGATCGCGAGCCGCTGCGCGCGCGGCGTCGGCTCGACGCCGGTGCCGGTGCGCACGAACAGCGCGTCGCGGAACATCAGCCGCAGCCGGCCGAGCGCGTAGCTGACGGACGGCTGCGTGACGCCGAGCCGCAGCGCCGCGCGGCCGACGTGCCGGGCTTCATACACCGCGCGAAACGTCTTCAACAGGTTGAGATCGAGATCCTGCACGCGCAGGCCGTCGGACGCGTCGCCGTCGTGCGGCACGGGTTCGGGGCGGGTTGGTGCCGCGGGGCGGCCGGGAGCGGAGAGCGTCATCGTGTCTGCCTCGCAGTGACGGAAGGCGCGTGGCCGTAACGCCGTGCATACGCCTTCGCGAAATGGCCGAAGCCATGGATGCCGTGCGCGATCAATACGTCGGTCAC